>JAPPBT010000019.1 GCA_026702745.1 Gemmatimonadota bacterium | reverse complement strand
AGGCAACCAACTGGCACCAGGACGCACCGTACTGGCCTATGGAACAAGTCGGTGCGCTATCGGCATGGATCGCCGTGGACAATGTAACGGTGGACAACGGTTGCATGCAGTTCATACCCGGATCGCACAAGTACGGCCGGCTGGCGCCCGTTCCGCTGAGCACGGAAGGCGCAAGCGTGCTGAAAGATATCGAAAGTACCGACGTCGATGTCGATGTCGAACCCGTCGTGATGGACATGGAAGCGGGCGGCGTGACTTTTCACCATGGATGCACATTCCATTACGCTACGCCGAATCGCACCGCATCGCCCCGGAGAGCGCTGGCGATCATATACATTCCGGAGTATGTGAACTACAACGGCCGGTGGGACGCGGGCGGCGACCAGACCATGAAACCGGGCGAACCGTTCGGAGGACCGCTGCATCCCATCCTGGCATCGGGTTGAGCAGTTGCGTGTACGGACCAGGCCAGGCCAGGCCGTTCGATTCGCTGACCGGTCAAGGCCGGCCAGGTGGGTACGGAATCGTGAAAACCAGGGATAACCTATGGAGTACCGATTGCTGATTTTGCCGAACATGGCATTTTTATAAACCTGTAAAGGGGGTTGGTTTCATGGAGATCAGTGTCGACCGAGCAAACGAAGTACTAATTGCGAAGGTTGAAGGTCGAATCGACGGTGCCAACGCGCGGGAGTTCGAAGACGCGCTCAATGGCGCCATCGGTGAAGACGACAGCAAGGTGCTGCTGGATTTCAGTACCTTGTCCTACATAAGCAGTGCGGGCCTCAGGGTCATCCTGCTGATCGCTCGACTGCTTCAGAAGCGGAATGCCGCGTTCGCGTTGTGCTCGCTTTCTGATCCGATCCGGGAAGTCTTCGAAATCAGCGGTTTTGACAAGATCATATCCATTCACGATTCCCAGGCCGAAGCGGTGGATAAGATCGGCCGGTAAACGCCTCTTCCCGTTTACTATTCGCGTCGCAGCGTCCAGGCGTCATGGCGAGACTTGAAACGGGATACGGCCGCGGCGGTTTCCGGGGGTGAAATGACGCAGACACCGTACAAAATCCTTGTAGTGGACGACGAGCCGGATCTCGAACACCTGATGCGGCAGCGCATGCGCCGTGACGTGCGTTCCGGCCTGTATACGCTTTATTTCGCCCAGAACGGCGTGGAAGCCCTGGAACGCCTGAACGAAGTGCCCGATATAGACATGGTCCTCTCCGATATCAACATGCCCCGGATGGACGGTCTTACGCTGCTGGCGCAGATACCGAACATTGCCCCCGACATCCGCGCCGTGGTAGTATCCGCCTACGGGGACATGAAGAACATCCGCACGGCCATGAACCGGGGCGCCTTCGATTTCATAACCAAGCCGATCGATTTCCAGGACCTTCGTGTGACGATTGAGCGCACGCTGAAGAACATGGAGGAGTGGCGCGAAGCCCTGGAATCGAGGGACAAGCTTGTACGGCTGCAGAACGAACTGAACGTTGCAAGCAAGATGCAGCAGTCGATTCTGCCCACCGAGTTCCCGGAATCCGATCACTGCGAGATTTACGCGAACATGGAACCGGCCAGGGAGGTCGGCGGCGACTTTTTCGATGTTTTCGGCCTGCCCGGTGGTAAAATCGGCCTGGCCATCGCCGATGTATCCGATAAGGGCGTTCCCGCCGCCCTGTTCATGATGTCCAGCAGGACGCTGCTGAAGGGCTCGGCGATCGGCGCCATCGAACCGGGTGCCGTGCTCAAGGAGGTCAACGACCTGCTTACCGAGGAAAACGAAGCGGCCATGTTCGTCACAACGTTCTACGCGGTATATAATCCCAAAACAGGACAGGTGGACTATTCCAACGGAGGGCACAATCCTCCGCTGGTGGTGCACTCCGACGGCTCATCGACGCTGCTGCCCGGTACGGACGGTCTGGCACTCGGTGTTTTTCCGGGTGTCAATTTCGGCCAGTCCGCCGTTGTGCTCTCCCCGGGCGATCTCCTGTTGCTTTATACCGACGGCGTGACCGAAGCCATGGACGCCGATGGGGAGGAATTCGGCATGGATCGCCTGCAGGCGGTTTTCGCGGGTTCCCCTCCCGGCAGTACGGAAGACGCCAACAAAGCGGTGTTCAAGGCGGTCCATGAATTCGCCGGAGAAACGCCGCAATCGGATGACATTACCTGTGTTACTGTGCTTCAACGCCAGGTCTGATCATGAGCAGAAGACTGTCCCTTAGCCTGTCCACGAAGCTCGACCAGCTGGAGCGCATCTACGAGGCCGTGGATGATCTCGGCGAGTCCGAAGAGTGGCCGCCGGCTATGGTCTACCAGGTCAAGCTGGTCCTCGAGGAACTGGGCGTGAACATCGTCAAGCACGGCCACGACAGCGATCCCGACCACTTGTTTGAAATCGTACTGGACTCGGATGCCGACGCGCTGACGATCGAGTTGCGGGACCAGGGGCGGGCCTTTAACCCCCTGACCGATTCGCCGGAACCGGATATCGACTCCGGACTGGATGATCGACCCGTGGGCGGCCTGGGCATCTACCTCGTCCGGACCATGATGGATGAACTGAGCTACCGCCGGGAAGACAACCAGAACATACTCACGATCGTCAAGCGGAAGGAAAACGGATGAGACGAACGCGCGGCCATTGGGCGGTCGTACTGCTCGCCCTTTGTGCGACGGCGTTCTCTCCCGCTTTATCCCCTGAAAACAGCGGTGCGAACGCCTTCCAGGTCGAAGAGCCCGGTGCCACAACCGAGCTCGGTGCCACGACTGAGTCCGAAGCCACGACCGAGTCCGAAGCGACGACCGAACCCGGTGTGACGGCCGAACGCATTCTCTTCGGTCAGTCCGCGGCCTTCAGCGGACCGGCCCGTGAACTCGGGCGGAACATGAATGTCGGGATCGAGGCGGCCTTTCAGGAAGCGAACCGCCGGGGCGGCGTACACGGAAGACGGCTCGAGCTGATCACGCTCGATGACGCCTATGAACCTGAAGCCGCTATCGCGAACACCCGGAAACTGATCGAGGAGGAGGGGGTTTTCGCGCTGATCGGCGCCGTTGGCACACCCACCTCCCGCTCGGCCGTTCCCATTACCTCGGAGGCCGGCGTACCCTATATCGCGCCATTCACCGGCGCGATTTTTTTACGTGATAACACGGATACGGGCGTCATAAACCTGCGCGCCTCCTATTTCCAGGAGACCGAGGAAATCGTCGACCGCCTTTCGCGCGACCTCGGCATCACGCGCATCGGCGTGATGTACCAGAACGACTCCTTTGGCCGGGTCGGATACCGAGGCGTACGACGCGCGCTGGAGCGCCGGCAGCTCGATCCCGTAGCCATCGGTGTGTATCCCAGGAACACCACCGCGATCAAGGCCGGCCTGCTCGATCTGCAACAGGGAAAACCGGACGCAGTCGTGGTGATCGGGGCCTACCAGCCGGTTGCCACGCTCATTTCGTGGGCGCGGCACGTGGGATTCAATCCCGTTTTCGCAACGATTTCATTCGTCGGGAGCAATGCGCTGGCTGGTGAACTGGGTCCCGACGGACGCGGTGTCCTGGTCTCCCAGGTGGTGCCCTTTCCTGCGGCCGGAAACATCGCCATCGCCGTCCAGTACCGCAGAGCGCTCTCCGCGTACGCGCCGGGCACGAACCCCGGATTCGTTTCCTTCGAAGGATACCTCGCCGGCAAGCTGACCATCACCGCCCTCGAGGGCTGCGGTCCCGACGTAAGACGATCCTGCCTCATGGAGAGCCTGAATCGTGCGGGAATGATCGACCTGGGCGGACTTCGTCTCGAGTTTGGCGAAGGGGACAACCAGGGTTCGGACGCGGTTTTCCTCACAGTGATCGGTCAGGATGGCCGCTACCATCCCATCCGTACCCTCCGGGACGTGATGCCATGATCAAGCAGTGGCTGTTGTGGCTATACGACAAGGGCCCATCCCGCATATCGGGGCAGCTCTATCTGGGCATTGGTGCAGCGGTTGCGCTTACCATGTTAGCCAGTATGGTGGCGTGGTTCGCCTTCAACGAGGTTGGCGAGGCCCAGCGAGAAGTAAACGAGGTCGCCGTACCCGAGATCGCCGCGGCCTTCGGCGTGGCGCAGCGGAGCGGGACGCTGGCGGCGGCGGCGCCGCGCCTGACGGCCGCGGAAACTCCCGAAACCTTTGAAGCCGTAACCGCGAGCATCGCCGAAGAACGAGAGAGTTTCGCGGTGCAGCTGGAAGCCATCGCCGGCTATGGCATGGAGGACGAACGCTTTCAACGCATCCGGGAAGCCGGCAGCACGCTGATGTCGAATATCGAAATGATCGAGGAGTCCGTGGCCAGGCGCTTCGTGCTCCAGGACCAGAGCCGGCAGCTGCGTCTCGAACTGGAACGGCTGCAGTTCGAACTGACGGGCATTCTGATCCCGGCGATCGACAACCAACTGTTCTACACGGTGACCGGATACCGGGATATCGATGAGCCGGTGGCGCCCCGCGAGGAATACCTCTCCGAAGAGGAACTGCAACGTTACCGGCACCTGGCCGATCTGCAGGCCGAGGCGACCGTGAGTACCCGAATCCTTTCCAACGTCTTCAACCTGTCCGATGCCGATCGGCTGGAACCCCTGCTGGAGCGTTTCGAGTCGGCCGACGGCGGCGTGGAGCGAAGCCTCGCGGGCCTGGGTACGGCGCCCCTGCGGCAGCGGCTCGAACCGGTATTCACCCAGCTCTTCGAACTGGGCAACGGCCAGGGGATGATCTTCGAGATTCGCGGTGAGGACCTGGACCTGATCGCCCAGCAACGCGCCTTGATCGAAAACAACCGGGATCTGTCCGTTGAACTGGTGGCCGAGGTGGAAAGCCTCGTAAATTCGGCGCAGGAGAGTACCGAACTCGCCACGGTTGCTTCGACGCAGACGATCCAGGTGGGCAGACAGCTACTCCTCGCATTGAACGCGGTCAGTCTGGTCGGCGCTTTGCTGATCGCGTGGTTGTTCGTCGGCAAGGTGCTACTGCGCCGATTAGGGTTTCTTTCGGAACACATGCGGCGCATGGCGGGGGGAGATCTGAAGCAGAAAGTTGAACTGGACGGCCGCGACGAAGTGGCGGACATGGCCGCCGCGCTGGAAGTCTTCAGGCTTCACTCGATCGAAGCACAGAGGTTGAATCTCGTGGAGAAGCTGGCCGAGGAACTGCGCGGAAAGAACGACGAGTTGGAGAGCACCCTGGCGGAGTTGCAAAAGGCGCAGGACCAGATCGTCATGCGGGAGAAACTGGCGGCCCTGGGCGAACTCACCGCGGGTGTGGCGCACGAGATCCAGAACCCGTTGAACTTCGTCAAGAACTTCGCGGAGTCCTCGGAGGAGCTCCTCGAGGAAATGAAGGAAGAACTGCCCTCAGCCGGCGGTACGATCGACGAGGAGCAGGATGGACTGATCCAGGAGATCGGCGGTGACCTCACGGAAAACCTGCGCCGGATCCGGGAGCATGGCGAACGGGCCAACCGCATCGTGCGCGATATGCTCCAGATGGGCCGCGGATCGGGCGACAAACAGTCGACGGACGTCAATGCCCTGCTGGAAGAACACGCCCGTCTCGCCTACCACGCCGCCCGGGCATCGAACGCAGACTTTCAACTCGAAATCCACGAAGATTTCGAATCAGATCTGAGCGAGATCGAAATTGTTTCCCAGGAAATGGCACGGGTATTCCTGAACATGGTAAACAACGCCTGTCACGCCACCAACGAGAAGCGGGAAGATCCGGATACGGAATCCGGTTACGTACCCGGCATCTGGTTGTCCACCCGCCGCGAGGATGATCAGATCGTCGTCCGGATCAAGGACAACGGCAAGGGGATCCCTCCTCATGTCATCGACAAGATCTTCAACCCCTTCTTCACCACCAAGCCGACCGATGAAGGCACCGGACTCGGCCTGGCGCTGTCTAACGACATCGTTCGCGAACACGGTGGTTCGATCGAGGTGGATTCGGAACCGGGCCAGTACACCGAAATGGCTATCAGGTTACCGCTGTCCGCGACCGAGGCCGCTCCGGAAACCTCCGCCGCTTCCCATACCGATCAGACGTCCTGAGCAGGATCGATGACCTGAAAAACCTGCCTGCTTCATGGACGCCACGAGCGAAGTGTCAGCGCGTTCAGGACGACGCTTATGCTGGAGGCCGCCATCATGGCCGCGGCGAATGCGGGGACGAGAAACCCCAGCGCCGCGAGAGGCAGCCCGATCACGTTGTAGATAAACGCCCAGAACAGATTCTGCTTGATTTTTCGGATCGTCTTCCGGCTCACGTCGATGGCCCCGGCCACCAGGGTCGGATCGGGTCTCATCAGCGTAATCGCGGCCGTTTCCATGGCCACGTCTGTACCGGAGCCCATGGCGATCCCCACGGCGGAACGGGCGAGGGCAGGCGCGTCGTTGATCCCGTCACCGACCATGCAGACCCTGGCGCCGTTCTCTGTAAGCCGGCTTACGATTCGTTCCTTTTCTTCCGGCGTTGCGGCGCCGTAGGTCTCCTCAATGCCGGCCTGCCGTCCGATACGGTCCACGACGGCCTCTGCGTCGCCGGAAACCAGCAGGGACTTGACTCCCAGCTTCCGGAGTCCATCCACCGCTAAGGCCGCATCGGGACGCATCGCGTCGATGAGTTCGAAGCGTGCCAGAAAAGCGCATCCGGTATCGGTTCGGACCGCCAGCCAGACCAGTGTTGAACCTCCACTGTCCTGTGCTTCGGGCGGCTCGATGCCCGGGCAGTATTGATCGAAGAGCCTCCGGTTGCCGAGCAGGTAGATTGCGCCCTCTATTTCCCCCTGGACCCCTTTAGCCACCACGCTCCTGAATCCTCTCACGTCGAAAAGGGCGATGTTTCTTTCCTTGGTCATGCGCAGAAACGCGGTGGCCAGGGGATGCTCGCTGCCCTGCTGCAGCGATGAGGCGATACGAAGCAGACCGCCTTCGTCCTGATCGGCCAGGGGCGTAATGGATGCGATGACGGACCGGCCTTCGGTCAGGGTGCCCGTCTTGTCGAATACAACGTGCGTCAGGTCGTTCGCCTGTTCCAGGGATTCGATGTCCCTGACCAGGATGCCCGCTCGGGCCGCCACGCCAGCACCGGCCACGATGGCCGTCGGCGTCGCCAGTCCCAGCGCGCAGGGACAGGCGATGACGAGGACGGAGACGGCATTGATCAACGCGTATTCCAGTCCGGCCCCCGAAAGAGCCCACGCGGTGAAGGTGATCACGGCCAGGCCGACGACCACCGGTACGAAAACGGCGCTTACGCGATCCACCATGCGCTGTATGGCCGGCTTTGCGGCCTGTGCGCTTTCGACCAGGCGGATTACCCGACCCAGCGTCGAATCGCTCCCTACAGCCCGGGCCTCGATTTCCAGGAAGCCGTTGATGTTCATCGATCCGGCGATCACGGTGTCGGCCGGGTTTTTGGGCGCCGGGACGCTCTCACCGGTGATCAGCGCTTCGTCGACCTCGGCTTCGCCCCGGAGCACGACGCCGTCCGCGGCCACCCGGTCGCCTGGACGGCAGATAACGACATCGCCGGGCTTCAAGGCATGCACCGGCGTCTCCCGCTCCGTGCCGTTCGCCGTCCGTACCCGCGCGGTGACCGGCCGGATCGCCAGCAGTTCCCGAATCGCCCGGCTCGCGCTGCGGCGCGCCCGGGTCTCGATGTACTTGCCGATGAGTACCAGGGTGATGATGATCGCGGAGGCTTCGAAGTAGAGCAGGCCCGCCGCGTCGGCACCCAGTCGTAAGGCGAGGTAGCCGCTGTACGCGTAGGCCGAAGTGGTTCCGAGGGCCACCAGTACGTCCATATTCGCCCCACCGCCGCGCAGCGCGTGGAAAGCGCTCCGGTAGTATCGGGCGCCGACCCCGATCTGCAGTACGGTCGCGAGCATCGCTTCCACGTATACCGGCATGTGCCCGTCGAAACCGGTCCAGCCCCGCAGCAGCCCGGCCAGCATCTGCAGCAGGAAGGGAAGCGTCAGGCAAATCGAGACGACCATGGCGACACGGTCCCTGCGTGACTGACCGGGCTCCGTTTCGGGCTCGCGTCGATCGTCCTGAACGGCGCTCAGCCGGTACCCCGCGGCGGCTACGGGTCCGGACAGTGCGCCTTCTTCCACGCCGGGCGCAACCGTCAACGTCGCTCGTTCCAGAGCGAGGTTCACGTGGGCTGCTGCGACACCGGGGACCTGGGAGAGGACCTTCTCTACCCGTACCGAGCACGCGCTGCAGGTCATGCCGTCGACGTGGAATACACGGGTTTCGGTATCCACGCTGTTCTCTGTTCCCTGGGTGGAGGTCAACATGGGCGCTGCTCGCGGTGCGGGGGGATGCTAATGGTTATGGTTATCCAGCGTCTCCAGCCCGTGCAGGGTCTCGGATTCGAAGTGGAATAGGGCGTACGCGAGTCCAACCCCGATGAGAAAAACCAGGGCGAGGATTCCGCGGTCGTGGCTGTGAAACTGAATCTCGGGAAGCAGGTCGCTCAAAGCAATGCACAGGAAAACACCGGCGGCGAAGGCCATGACGTACCCCACGACGTGCAGTTCGTTGAAATGGCTCAACAGGCCGACGCCGAAAAAGGTCAATACGGTGATGAGCGGACAGAGCAGGGCGAAACCGAAATTGGTCAGCGTGCAGGTCCGGTTCGCGTAACCGGATACCCGCATCAATCCGATGATGGAGTACGCGTCCAATGGTTTATGCAGCATGATCGCCAACAACACGCCCAGTCCGACGAGGACCGCTCCCTCGTCGTGAATCAGTCCCATTCGCATGCTTGCGCCGAGGGCGATCCCCTCGGTGATGGTATGCAGGCCGAGGCCCGTGGCGACGCCGAACACGCTTCGGGGATTGACGACTGTCGCAGCCTGATGGCCGTGCTGGTCCGGCTGGCCCTGATGGCCCGGGTGGTCGTGCGGGTCCGGGTGGTCGTGCGAGTCCGGGTGGTCGTGCCGGCCATCATGATCCGATACCTGGACCGGATCCTGGCCGAATTCGTGCTGATGGAACCTGAAGAACCGCAACAGTACGATCATCATGATGACGCCCAGTACCACGCAACCCACGGCGATTTCACCGGCATGCGGACCTGGGATATCTTCGAGACTGTGCAACAACAGATGGTACATGGCGACGCCAAGAAGAAATCCCGCCACGAAACTCATGACCAGATGCGTCCGGGTGTGCGTCAGGGTGACGATGGCCGAAAGCTTCCCGCCGAGCAGGGACACGGCAAAGATCATCGTCGAATATGCGAGAAGCAGCAAAACGATATCGTTCATCTTGATGGACGCATCCTGACATTGGACATCATTTCCTGGTATCCTTTTCGCATGGCGCCCGCGCGGTACCGCCAGATGATCAGCGCGATCAATGCCATCGCGCCGCCCCACTGTATGAACTGGATCGCGTGGGAACCGGAAGGGAGCAGGTTGACGGAAATCGTGAAGCCCGTCGCCAGCAGCATGAAGTCGATGGCGATGCCGGTCACGACGGTTACCGCGATGACGGAGGTCACGTAAACGGCCGCGAAGCGCTTGCCGAATCGACTCATGATCATGGCGATGGTACTCGTGTTGGTAGCCGGTCCGGTCATCAGGAAAATCAGCGCGGCGCCGGGGCTCACGCCTCGGGCCACCAGCGCGGCCGCTATCGGTGTGCTGGCCGAAGCACAGATATAGAGGGGCACGCCGACGATGACCATGACGGGGTAGGACAGCCAGCGCGCGTAATCGTTCGACATCAGGTCGGCCGGAATGACGAGATAGAGCACGCCGCCCAGTGCGATGCCGACGAGCAGGGCGAAGAGAATATCGTCGGCGATCTCTACAAAGCCGTAGTGCATGATGTGGCGGACGATCTTCTTGAAATCGAGACCGGGGTATTGCGCTGCAACGCGGTTCGCCTCCGCAGCCTTGCCGGACTTACTAGTCTGTTCACCGGCGATTTCGTGGTATAAACGTGGTTTGATCCACGATCCGATCTTCCAGGTGGAAGCCACGGTGGTTAACCCCTTTAACCACCGCGTCATCAGGATCTTCATGGCGGAGGGTCTGACGTAGCAATCGTTCTTGTCCGAAATCAACGGATCATGGGCCGCGTGGCAACGATCATGATCGTGGTCAGGGGGTTCGTGGCTTTCCTCGCCCGGCTTGACCGCCCCGCTGTCGTCCTTGATCAGGCCAATGCAGAAAATGCCTGCTACGACGGCCGTAATGAAGCTGATGACAGGGCGAACTACGGCGGCGACGAACCCGAAAAACGCGTTGGTGACCAGAATGGAGTCTGCTCCGGTTTCCGGCGCGGTGATCAGGAAGGCCATGCAGGACGAACGTGAGGCGCCCTTCCGGCGCATTTCGGCCACGACGGGGACAACGGAACAACTGCACAGCGGGACCGGCACGCCGACCGCGGAGCTGACGGAGACCGACCGGAGGCTGTCTTCCCGAAGCCATTTGAGGATCGCTTCCCGGGAAATGAACACGTGGATAAGGCCGGCGAGCAGCAGACCCAGGATCAACATCGGCCCCAGCAACAGGAAGGACATCCAGATGAAGTCAAAATACGCGGTAAGTGTATTCGTCAGCGTAGCGCCCATCAATCCATCTCCCGCCGTTATGACTATCGCGGAAACCTCTGTTTATGTCTCAGGTTATGTAAGAAGGACGATCAGGCTGATGCAACTGGAATCAGCAAGACAGGATTCGCGCGCGGACGGTACATCTGACGAGTGATGATACCTAAGCGTGATTATACCTGGAGAACCTGAAAGCGCAATAGAAATGTTGGAATCGGAAGGCAGGTTCGCATACGGTATGGCCGGATACTGAAGTCATGCTGTCCGGGCCCTGATCGCGCGGGGAGACTTCCCTTGATCTGCCGCTTTGCCCGATATAACATGTTAGCCGGTGGAAAGCATGAGCCAGATATAAGCAATGCCCGAGCAAGGCGTGAAGGCCAGTCCCCGGCCGCTTCGAGCCTTGCGATTCCAGGACAAGGATCTCGCTGGCCCGACGATCGGAGACCCTCGTAATGGATTTTGACGCATACGACCTGGACAGCGCTTTCTACGACGAGATGTTCCTGCCTGACGGTACGCCGCGCGCTCATTGCCGCAGCCTGCACGAATCTCTGCTCCGGCTTTCCGTCGAAGAACTTGTTCGCATGCAGGAACGGGTCACGCATTCCTTTTCCAGCGAAGGCATCACGTTTACGGTATACGGCGGAGACGAAGCCGGCGAGCGCATCATGCCCGTCGACTGCCTGCCCCGGATCCTGCCCGCCGAAGAATGGCGGCAGCTCGAAGCTGGACTTACCCAGCGGCTGAAGGCGCTGAACCGATTCCTTGCCGATGTGTACGGTCCTGCCCGCATTGTCGAAGACGGAGTCGTCCCGGTCGCCCTGGTACGCGGCTGTCCCCAGTACCGCGTCGAAATGCGGGGCGTGCCCGTGCCGCACGGGACGTATGTCGCGGTCTGCGGCACCGACCTGGTCCGCACGAACGAAGGATTCCATGTGCTCGAGGACAACCTGCGCGTGCCTTCCGGCGTTTCCTACATGGTCGCCAACCGGAAGGCGGTCAAGGCCAACCTGCGCCGGCTCTACCGCAGTTGCCGGGTGCAGGAAGTCGAGCACTACGGGCGCATGCTTCGCGAAACGCTGAGGGAACTCGCTCCGCGCACGGATTACGATCCTTGCGTGGTACTGCTGACGCCCGGTGTATACAACGCGGCGTTTTACGAGCACATCTACCTGGCGCACGAGATCGGGGCGACCCTCGTCGAGGGCCGGGACCTGCTGGTCGATGGCGGTTATGTATACATGCGCACCACTTCGGGGCTGCAGAGGGTGGACGTCATCTACCGCCGGGTGGACGACGATTTCCTGGATCCGCTCGTATTCCGGCCGGATTCCCTGCTGGGCCTCCCCGGCCTCATGGGTGTCTACCGGGCAGGAAACGTCACCCTGGTGAATGCGCCGGGTACGGGCGTAGCGGACGACAAGAGCGTATACGCATACGTCCCCGACATGATCCGCTATTACCTGGCCGAAGAACCGTTGCTGCGGAACGTGAAGACCTACATCTGCCGACGGCCGGAGGATCTTGAATTCACCCTGGACAACCTCCGGGACCTCGTCGTGAAACGGGTGGGCGGTTCGGGGGGATACGGCATGCTGGTCGGGCCGGAATCGACGGCTGATGAACGAGAAGCCTGCGCCCGTGCATTGCGGGAAGACCCCGCGGACTTCATTTCGCAGCCCGTACTGGACCTTTCGCGCGCGCCCTGCCTGATCGGGGGCCGTGCCGCGGCGCGGCACGTGGACCTGCGGCCCTTCGTGCTCCATGGCCGCGAGACCCGTATCGTGCCGGGCGCGTTCTGCCGGGTGGCGCTGCGGGAGGGCAGCCTGGTCGTAAACTCCAGCCAGGGGGGCGGAGGCAAGGACGTCTGGGTACTGGGGGACTGAATGCTGTCCAGAAGCGCACAGGGCCTGTACTGGATGGGCCGGTATCTCGAGCGCGCCGCACACCTCAGCCGGCTGATGCAACTGCAGGTGGAGACGCTGGTGGACCGTCCGTTGCGCGAGATCCACTTCGGATGGAACCGCGTGTACAGCAGTATGAACCAGTTTCCGCCCGCCGGTACACTTGAAGCCTTCGGGAGCGACGACTACGCGCTGGCCGACTCCTATACCCTGGCCGATCATCTTACTTTTGAACCCACGAATCCGGATTCCATATGGAACTGCTTCGCGTATGCCAGGGAGAACGCGCGGCAGGTACGCAACTACATCAGCGCCGAGATGTGGCTTTCGCTGAACATGACCTTCCTGCGCCTGCAGGGATTGACCATCCAGGAGATTTGGAAGACGGCCCCGGAGTCGTTTTACGCGGGGACGGCAAAGGATATCGCCACCTTCACCGGCGTGGCCGAAGCGACCATGTACAGGGATGATGGCTGGCATTTCATCCAGCTGGGCAGGTATATCGAACGGGTGCAACTTTCCGCATCGATCCTGTTGTCGCATACTGCGGCGCAGGACAGGCAGGACGAATCATTCGACGCGGACTGGGCGAACCTGCTGCACGTGTTCCACGCCTTCGACGCATACGTGCATGCCTACAGTGTAGTGGTTCAGCCCGGTCAGGTGCTCGACCTGATCGTAACGGACGAACTGCTTCCGGGTTCGGTGCGCCGGTCCCTCGACGCGATCGCCTCCGTGCTGGACGCCATTGGATCGGGTCCATCGCCCGATGCGAGCAGGGAAGCGGCGTCGATCAGCGCCTCCCTTTGCTCGGCCGTCCGGGACGGCAAGAACGACGTTACGGCCTGGAGCGCCACGCTGGAACAGGTGAACGGCGCCAGCCGGAAGCTCCACCGGCAGATTATGGACGCTTATATCGACTATCCCCTGGAATCCCTGCCTGTTCAATGACGCAATGGACAAACCCGTGCGATACCGGATCGAGCATGTCACGAAGTACCGTTATGGCTTACCCGTGCGTAACTGCGCGATGTCCCTGGCGCTCAGACCGATCGAAGACCGCAGGCAGCACGTCTCCGCGTTCCGGGTCGGCACGGAACCTGAAGGCTCGATCTTTCCGGTCACGGACGCCTTCGGCAACAGGCGTCACCAGCTTCACCTGAACCACGAACACCAGTCGCTGTACATCACTGCGCGTTCCATGGTTGACGTCAGGGCAAGTGACGCACCGCCCGAAAGGTGCGAAGAAGGCGCATGGGAGACTGTCCGGAGCTGGCGCGATTCGTTTCACAAGTGGGACTATATGGATCACAGCGGCCTGGCCCTTCCTTCGCCCGCCCTGGAAAGTTTCGTGCAAAGGATCGGCATAACACCCGCGGGCGACCCGCTGGCCGCGCTGAAGAGGCTTTCCGGTGCACTCTTCGAACGCTTCGAGTACGTGCCCGGGAGCACCACGATCTCTTCCACGATCGAACACATCCTGGATACCGGCCGCGGCGTATGCCAGGATTACGCCCACGTCATGATCGCCGTCGCGCGGACCTGGGGTATTCCCGCCCGGTACGTATCCGGCTATCTCCATGACGAATCCGCGGCGGGCGGGGCAGGCGGGGGAACGACTTCGCACGCCTGGGTGGAGTGCCGGCTGCCCGGTCCCGGCTGGACGGGATTCGATCCCACGAACGCGACGCTGGCCGACGAACGCCATGTACGGGTGGCGGTGGGGCGGGACTACCAGGACGTGTCCCCCACGCGGGGCGTACTGTTCGGAGGGGGCGAAATCCAGCTTGAAGTGGAGGTAAGTATGGAAACGATACCGGAAACGCCTGAGGGTTTATCCTATTCGATGCGCGAGGAGTTGCGATGTTGAGTGACCTGGATCGGTCATCGCACACGGTGGAAACGCTGAAGGCTTACTTGCTGAGCCGCGTCCCCCGATTTGAACTCCCCGACGCCGCTACCTGGGAAGAAGAAGCCGGCAAGTTGCGCCGGACCGTGCTGGAAGAGGTGATTTTCAAAGGCGTGCCCGATGCGTGGAGAAACGGTGCGACCGAGGTCGAGTGGGGCGACGTGATCGAAACCGACAAGGGATACCGGATTCGCAAGCTGACCTACCGCGCGCTGCCCGGTCAGCCGGGTCAGCCGGGTCATTCAGGTCAGTCGGGTCAACCGGACGAGTCGGATCATCCCGGTCTGGTCGTCCCGGCCCTCCTTTACGAACCGGATGATCCAGCCGTTCCGGCGCCGGGCGTGTTGAATCTGAACGGGCATGTGGGCCCGCCGGGCAAGGCGGTGGACTACAAGCAGATACGTTGCGTCAACCTGGCCCGCCGGGGCGTTTACGCGCTGAATCCGGAGTGGCTGAGCTTCGGGGAACTGCAGGGCCCGGGCTACCAGCACAACAACGCGAGCTATCTGGATCTGTGCGGTGTGGCCGGCATAGCCGTGTTCTACCTGGTCATGTGCCGCGCGCTGGAGGTGCTGCTGGACCTGGGACAGGTCGACCCGGAACGTATCGCCGTGACCGGACTGTCCGGCGGAGGCTGGCAGACGATCGTGCTCGCCGCCCTGGACACGAGGGTGCGACTCGCCGCGCCCAACGCCGGTTACATCGGCCTGGACAGCCGGGTTAATCACCGGGCCGACCGGGGTGACATCGAACAGAACGCGTCGGACCTCGCCGCGACGGCCGATTATCCCATGCTCACGGCTCTGCTTGCACCGCGTCCTGCCCTGCTCATGTATAACGAGTATGACGACTGTTGCTTCCAGACCGCCCGGGCTCGGCCCTCGGTCTATGAACCGGTTCGACCGCTGTACGCCGCACTCGGAAGTCCGGACGCCTTTGCATTCCACAACAACCTGGATCCCGGCACCCACAACTACGAACGGGAACACCGGGAGCGATTTTACGGGTTTTTGAACCGGCATTTCCTGGACGGCCGGCCTGGCGTGCCGTCCCGCGACGGAGAGATTCCCTCGGAAGACGAAGTCCGCACCGAAGAAGCACTGTGGGTTGGAACACCGACGGGCAACGCCGATTTCGTCTCCCTGGCCCGGTCCCTGGCCCGTGGCCTGGAACGCCGGAAGCCGCCGGAGGATCCCGCCGCTTTCTCCCGGTGGCAGGCGGCGGGCAGGGAACGGCTGAAGTTCCTGCTGCGGTACCGGCCCTTACCCGTTGAGCGTGTGACCGGCCAGGCGCCGCACGCGAGGGACGGCCGCCGGCTGGAATGGCCCTGTTACCACTTGCGCGATGGGTGGGAGCTACCCGCCGTGACCACCGTTCCCACGGACCAAAGCAACGGAAATATGCGCCTGATCCTGGCGGATGAAGGGCGGAAGGGAACGAAAGCCCTGGTAGAGGAAGCCATACGGGACAAGGCCACGGCGACGACGGTGGAAGTGGTCATGCAGGGGGCTTGCGGACTGGGCAAAGCGCCCCATCAGTGGACGATGATGCTGGCATCGAACGGAGGCCGGATGCTGGGGCTCCAGGTCGCACAGCTCGCGGCGGTCATGCATCACATGGGATCGGCCCGTCCGGGTGTCGCGGCCGGTCCGGACGTCGCGGCCGATCCAGGTGTCGCGGCCCGTCCGGGCGTCGCGGCCCGTCTGGTTGTCGCGGCACAAGGTCCCCTGTCCTCGGTGATCGCCCTGATGGCGGCGTCCCTTTGCAGCCGGCCGTTCCATGAAGTCATACTGCATCGCGGCCTTGCCAGTCTGCACCGGTTGATCGATGAACCCGGACGGTACGAATCCCTCTCGTCCCTGTTCTGCTTCGGACTGCTGGCCGAGTTCGATATCGAGGATCTCATCGCGCTGGTCCGCCCCGCACGGGTCGAACTCAGATCGACCGCCGAACTGTGACGCGGCATGTAGCTACAGTGCGCGCCGGACTACAATGCGGACCGGATAGCCTCGATGACCAGTTGGGAAGGCAACGTACGAAGGCAGAGAGCGCCCCGGGTGACCGTTGACGTGAGAGGTTCGTGCCGGCAGGTCATGAAACAGCCACGGCACGACAGGTAGTCCGGATGAGAGACCGTTTGCAGATTCTTGAAACCGTAGCTCTCCGGATAGGGAAAGAAATATCCGAGGTGGCTGTCGGGACAGACACAGACCGTGGGTGTTCCCATCACTGTCGAGATATGGCTTAGCCCCGAATCCAGTCCGACGTACAGGCGCGCTTCCCGTATCAACTTCATCACCCCGGTTAGCGACGTAGCGACCACGCGAACGCCGGGCGGCGCCGTCCGGCTCACTTCGTCGGCCCTGCCGGGCTCGACCAGCGCGACAAACTGCATTTCTGGGAATGCGCGGATCGCCTCCGCCCATCGTGCAAGCGGGTAGTCCTTCCTGCGATTGTCGCTGAAGGGTTGCCACGCCACGTACTCCCCGGGTTCGACCCCGTACTGGCGGCAAGCGTCGGTTCCCGATCCGACGTGATCCAGTTCCGGCCGCCACGCCTCCCCGCCAACCGTTTCGACCCCACAGTGCTCCAGCACGCTACGGAGGTAATGGGCGTTGTGATGAAGTAAGTGGCATGGGGCGTCGTCCTTGCCCACCCCCTTTCTTTCCTCGTATTTAGGCACGATCTCGTACCCGGCCGGATAAGGCCGTTCCGGCGCCAGGTCCTCGCCGAGGCGGTATCCTTCGTAGACGAACTTGCGGTCCGCCCGCACGGTGGAAAGCACGCTATCCAGGGCGAAGAGTCCGCCGTAGAACGTGTGGATGTCCGCGATGACGCACCGGAACGATCGGTTCGCGATCCCTTCGAGCATTGCGGCCGGGGCACCGTCAGCCCCGGTCCGGCCAGTGTTCCGGCCGTCAGCCCCGGTCCGGCCAGTGTCCCGGCCATCAGCCCCGGTCCGGCGTGCGGCTGGTTCGGGGAACGGCAGGAAGGCGTCCACGTGCAGTTCGACGAGCGGCCTTACGCGGGATCTTCCCAGGAACCAGATCGGACTGGGGTGGAACCACCGTCGCATCCGCTTGAGGTGCCCGGTGGTCAGGACCACGTCTCCGATCCGTCCCCATGCCACGTAGAGCACGGGCCTGGGTTCCGGGCCCGGCGTTAGTGCAGTCCGGACTACCCACCGCCTGTTTTCGCGGCGCGACATCCGGTTCCGGTACGCGAAGTAAAGCCGGTACGCGATGTTGTTGATTGTTTTCCACATGACCTGTCGGCGGCGTGCGCGGCGTGGTTCCTCGGCCAAGGACTCGACCTCGGTTCAGACCGCGGTTTTATTGAATGACGTCCCGTCCCCTTTTGTATAGATGTACTTGACAGGATGTCCTGATATTACGTTATTTCGGCCGTTCCGGCAAGGCGGGGTTGGCCGTCGGAAAACGGTGCATGGCAAGATATGGAGAGGTTACGGAAACTATTGCACCACGCCCACTGTCTAACCGGGCGGACAGTACGTGGGAACTTCACATGAATATCGAGCTATTGCGAAGGAGTAGGCATCGATGATCAACCGCGCCAGGCATTGGTTGGGTACGACCGCATGCATGGCGGTCGTACTGACGGCCGCGGGCTGCAGTGAAAGCGGCAGCGCCGCCAACGAAGCGTCCGCCGTGGAGGAGACGCGGTCTGTAAACGTGGTGACCCGGGTGGTCGAGCCCCGGGAATTCATCAACCACCTCAGACTGGTGGGCGAGGTCAAGCCGGTCCGTCGCGTCGTGGTGAGTATCGAAGCGACCGGTCTGGTTGAGCGCATCGAGATCGAAAAGGGCGAGTCTGTGCGACAGGACGCTGTGCTGGCCCGTCTGGACGACGAACTGCTCAAGGCTGCCGCCGACGAGGCCGAAGCAGCCGTAAACGCCAGCGGCCTGACCCTGCGCAACCAGAAGCGCCTGTTGGATCAGAAAGCCCTGGCGGAGTCTGTTTACCTCGACACCAAGTATCGCCATGACATGGACCTGGCGCGGCATCAGCAGGCCCAGACCTACTTGAGCAAGACGGTCATCCGGGCGCCGATCTCCGGCGTGGTGGACAGCCGAAATCTCGAGGTGGGCGAATTGGCAACGCCCGGTAGGGAGTTTGTGGACCTGGTAGATATCGACCGGGTCAAGATCGTGGCCGGAGTACCTGAACGGCATTTGAAACACGTCACTCAGGGCACGCGGGCTACCCTGACGTTTCCTGCCTATCCAGACGTCACCCTGGAAGCGGACATATCTTACATCGGAACAACGCTGGACCCGGACAGCCGAACCGTACCCGTGGAAATCACCCTGGACAATCCGGCGCACCGGCTCAAGCCCGAAATGGCCGTCACCATCCGCGTCGTCAAAGACAACATCCCGGAAGCCATCGTCATCCCCCAGGACGCCGTAATCGACACTGATCAGGGCCGTATCGTATTCGTTGCAGACCAGAATGTCGCCCGGTCCGTGCCGGTCGCACTGGGATCGACTTCCGGCGACCAGGTGCTGGTAACCGACGGGCTCGCGACGGGCGACACCCTCATTGTCGTCGGCCACCGAAACCTGGTAAACGGCGAAGCCATTCAGGTCAGAAACGAAGGGATGTAGCACGGTGACAGCGATTGCCGACGGCATCCACGGGAGTATTTCTACTTGAAAGTATCTGACCTGGCTATCACAAACAAAATCAGTATCTTCGTCCTGACCGGGGCCGTCATTCTCCTCGGTTTCATGTCGTACCTTTCCCTGCCGCGCGAATCAACCCCCTCGATCACCATACCGATTGTTTTCGTAGCCACCCCCTATTTCGGCGTGTCTCCCGCGGATATCGAGAACCTCGTTACACAGCCGATCGAGAAGCATCTCGAAGATCTGTCCAACGTGAAGGTGATCACCTCTACCTCCAGCGAGGGCATCTCGACGGTGGTCATCGAATTCGAAACCGACGTCGACATCAACAATGCGCTCCAGAAGGTTCGAGAAGAAGTCGACCTCGCGCGGACCGAGATCCCCGATGACGCGGAGGAATCCACCGTCCAGGAGATCAACTTCGACGACATACCCATCCTGGTGATCAACGTCGCGGGGACCCACAGCCTCGTAACGCTGAAAGATATCGCGGAGGACCTCGAGCAGCGCATCGAGCAGATCCCGGGCGTGCTGGACGTAACGGTCGCGGGCGGACTGGAGCGGGAAGTACAGGTCAACGTCGACCCGGACCGGCTGGTATACTACGGCCTGGAACTCGATGACATCATCGAAACGATTCGACAGGAAAATCTGAATATGCCTGGCGGTTCGATCAAGACCGGAACCCTGCGGTACGCTGTCCGGGTACCCGGTGAATTCACGACGCCGGAGGAGATCGGAGCGCTGGTGGTCGAGACCCGCAATCGGCAACCCATCGTCATCACGGACGTGGCGGAGGTCCGGTTCGGATTCAAGGAAGAATCCTCCTTCGCCCGGCTGAACGGCCTGCCCTGCGTGACTTTGAACGTACAGAAGCGCAGTGGAGAGAACCTGATTCAGATCGCCGACACCGTGAAGGAGCTGCTGGACGAAGAACGGGAAAGGTTGCCGGCGACGGTAAACCTGGCGGTCCTGGCGGACCAGTCCAAGGACATCCGTTCCATGGTCAGCGACCTGGAAAACAATATCATATCGGGCCTGATCCTCGTCGTCTGCGTGCTGTTCATGTTCATGGGCGTGCGCAACGCCCTTTTCGTGGCCATAGCGATTCCGCTGTCCATGCTGATCTCCTTCATCGTGCTCGATATCCTGGGTTACACGCTGAACATGATCGTGCTTTTCAGCCTGATCCTGGCACTCGGCATGCTGGTGGACAACGCCATCGTCATCGTCGAGAACATCTACCGCCATCGCGAGGAAGGCAGGCCCCTGGTCCGCGCCGCCCGCGAAGGCGTGGGCGAGGTGGCCGTGCCGGTCTGCACTTCCACCCTCACTACGCTGTGTGCCTTCGCCCCCATGCTGTTCTGGCCGGGCATCATCGGCGACTTCATGAGCTACCTGCCGGCCACGCTGATCATCACCCTGTCGGCCTCCCTTTTCGTCGCCCTTATCATCAATCCCACGGTCTGCTCCGTGTTGCTCACCGTGAACACGGCCCAAAAGGACCAGAAGTGGCTATTGACACTGCGCCGGCGGTACAGCCGGTTTCTCATGTGGGCGCTGGCCCACAGGGCGCCGGTCATGTTCGTTACCTGCGGCGTGCTCATTGGGATGATTGCGCTTTACGGGGTAATCGGCAAGGGTGTGGAGTTCTTCCCGGAGACCGAGCCCAACCAGGCATACATCGACGTCAATACGGCGATCGGCACCCAGCTGGACGTCTCCGACGGCGTGGTCCGGCAGGCGGAGGACTTCATACAGGACGTGCCCGACATGAACCAGTACGTCGCCAGCGTGGGGGCAGCCTCGGACTCTCAGAATCCCGGCTCGGGTGGCGGCGGCGGGACGCCCCACAGGTCGCGGATCATCGTCGACCTGCTGGAACGGCAGGACAGGGAACAGTCCTCTTTTGAAACGGTGGAGATGATCCGGAGTCGGATGGAACGTCTCATCGGCGCCGACGTGGAAATCATCACCCCGCAGCCCGGTCCACCCACCGCGGCGCCCGTCAACATTGAAATTGTGGGGGAGGATTTCGCCGTACTCGGCCGGCTGGCCGACCAGGTGATGTTGCGCATCGAGAACATCCCGGGCCTGGTGGACCTCAAGGACGACTACGATTCGGGCAAGCCTGAACTGAAAGTCGAAATCGACCGTGAACAGGCCGCCCTGCTGGAAATGAACACCGCCGAGATCGCGCGGGCGGTCCGCACCGCCATCAACGGCACGGAAGCCTCCAAGTACCGGGTCGGTGAGGAAGAATACGACATCGTGGTCCGGTTCGCCGAACCCGAGCGGGCCACTTTTGCCGACCTGGAACGCATCCACATCATCCATGAGGACGAGCTGGTCTCGCTGAGCACCCTGGCGCGGACCCGGGTTGACGGCGGCGTGGGATCTATCAAGCGGAAGGACCAGGAACGTGTGCTGACCATCGAAGGCGACGTGGAGGGCCGTCTCGCGAACGACGTGCTAACGGACGTGCAAGCCGCCCTGGCGGCACTCGAACTACCCCAGGGATACACCCTTCGGTACGCCGGTGAGAACGTCGAACAGGAAGAAGCGACCGACTTTCTGTCCAGGGCCTTTTTCATCGCCCTGATCATGATCACGCTTGTACTCGTCACGCAGTTCAATTCCGTCACCATGCCCTTCATCATCATGATGTCCGTGGTGCTGTCGCTGATCGGGGTCCTGTTGGGACTGATCGTGACGGCCACACCCTTCGGCATCATCATGACTGGAATCGGAGTCATCAGTCTGGCCGGGGTGGTCGTCAACAACGCCATTGTGCTGATCGATTACATAAGAAAACTCCGAAACCGCGGCCTGCGGCGGAGGGAAGCGATCGTCCAGGGCGGGGTGACCCGGCTGCGGCCGGTCCTTTTGACGGCGGTCACGACCATCCTCGGCCTCATTCCCCTGACCACCGGGTTCAGCTTCAATTTCATGACGCTCTCGCTCGAGATCGGTGGAGAAAGCTCGCAGTGGTGGGGTCCCATGGGGGTGGCCGTGATTTTCGGACTGGCCATAGCCACGGTGCTGACCCTGATCGTGGTGCCCGTCATGTACGACTTCGTGTCGGGATGGACCGAACGGGGCGACGCGGAGGCGAAAGCGGAGGAAGAAAGCGGGCGGGACAGCGGTGCGGCCGTTGAGCAGCCCGTACCCGCGGTATGACCGAAAGCCGGAGCGTTTAGCTGGAGGAAAGTATGATTCGCACCGTAACAAATGCGGTGGTGTCGATCGCCACAGCGGCCGTCGTCGCACTTCCGTTGTCCGCCCAGCAGGCCGACGAGATCGCGCTTACGCTTGACCGGGCCATCGAGCTTGCGCTCAGAAACAACGAATCCCTGCTGAGCACCAGGCTGGAGGAAGACCGTGCCAGGGCGCAAGTGCGGGAAGCGTATTCAGAGGCACTGCCCAAGCTCGACTTCAGCAGTTCCATCACCAGGAACTGGGCTCTTCCGGAGTTCAATTTCGGCGGCCAGACCTTCAAGGTAGGCACCGACAACGTGATCAACTTCGGACTCGATCTCTCCCAGACCATATATCGGGGCGGGCAGGTCGGCGTCGGCCTGAGAATCGCGCGGTACTACCAGCAGATTTCGACGTCCAACACGGAACGGATGCGGGGGGACATCGTGCACCAGGTCCACGACGGGTATTACGATGTCCTTCTGGCCGAAGCCACGCTGGAGGTTACCACGGCGGCCTACGACCGTGCCGTCGCCCAGTACGAAGGCGTACAGCGGTTTTACGAAGCCGGGACGGTATCGGACTATGACGTGCTCAGGGCCCGGGTGGAAGTGACCAATGCCCTCCCGCCGGTCACCCAGGCCCGGAACCGGCTCGCGATCGCGCAAGCGAATCTCAAGCGCCTGATCGGACTGCCCCGGCAAGCGGATATACGGTGTACCGGCAGCCTCGACGTGGACGCATCCGGCTTGCCGGAGGACATCGAAACTGCCGTGGACCAGGCGTTGGCGAACCGATCGGACCTGAAAGCCGCCCGGTTGCAGACCACGATGAACGATGCGGCAATCCGGTTGGCACGGGGAGAAAACGGACTCGACGTATCGCTTTCCGCGGGATACCTGATGCAGGCCCAGGTGAACGACCCCGGTTTCAAGTCGATCGGGTTCAACGACTTCTCCCGAAGCTGGAACACGCTCATCAATATATCGATTCCGGTCTTCGACGGCAGGCAGAACTCGGGCCGTATCATGCAGGCCCAGGCGGACTATGAACTGTCACGTTACGTCGAGCGCCAGCTCGGGAAGCAGATCGAGGTAGACGTCACCGAGGCCGTGCTTAACGTGGTGGAGGCTTCGGAACGCGTAAGGGCGGGCGAGGAGGCCGTCGAACTGGCCAGCCGCGGCCTGTCCATCGCGCAGGTTCAGTACGAGGGCGGCGTCAGCACGCAGCTCGAGCTCATCGACGCCCAGTTCGTCCTGAAGCAGGCCGAGACCGATCACGTTACGGCGAAGTACGATTACGCCACGGCCACCGCGAATCTGCGGAATGTCCTGGGCATGATGGACGATCGATCGGATGAGCAGTAGGGCAGCCGGTCCATTGCGGTCGGTCTACCGCGCCATGCCGGGCCCCCGGTAGTCGCGTGTGAAGGGCAGGCCGAAGGGTTCCTCGAAGGGTCGGAAGGGTACCAGGTCCGCGATTTCCTGCACCCGGTCCATAACCGCACTGGGGAGCGGGCCCGATGCCACGTAGCCGACGTTCTGCTCGACTTCCTCGACCGATCTCGATCCCGACAAGACCGTGGAGACACCGGGATTGGACAACACCCAGCGAATCGCCAGTTCCGGCAGCGGCATATGCAGTTCCTCTACCAGGTCATAAAGCCGTCTGAACTGCTCGCGCCGGGGCGGTGACAACCAGGGCGCCCCGCGCTCCACCTGTTCCGTGTAACACGCGGAAAGTGCTCCCTGCTGCAGGGGGGATCCCACGACAATCCCCATGTTCCGCTTCACGGCCTCGGGTAGCACCGCGTGGACCGCTTCCTGCCAGAGCAGGCTGTAGTTGAATGCCGTAAGCACGACGTCGTACGCGCCGGTCGCCATGATGGCGGGCAACGTATACGCCGTGGTGCCGCCCAGCCCCGTGTACCGGATCACGCCTTCGGACTTCAGCGCCTCGAGCAGGTCGCATACGGGACCGTGAAACCGTTCCCAGTCCGCAAACCAGTCATACTGGCCGGGGCGATCCGGTTCGTGGATCATGAGGATGTCGATCGCGTCTCTCTTCAACAACTCCAGGCTGGTCTCCACGGACCGGCGCAACTGGTCCGGGTCCCTGGGATCGAAGGGTTGAGGCCGCCCGCCGAGTTTGGTCGAAAGGATGAAGGGCTGCGTCATCCCATCCAGGGCCAACCCCATCACTTCCTCGGAATCGCGGTACGAAGGTGCCGTGTCCACGTAGTTTATGCCAAGTTCCAGTCCCCTCCGTACCGCCCGGATGCCCTCGGCCCGGTCCGAGCCATGGGATGATACGAACAGCCCGCCCATGCCGATCTCGCTGACCCGCATGCCGGTTTTCCCGAGGATCCTGTGCCGCATGACTGCCTCCGTGTGCCGATGTCCACTACTTGACAGGCCTGGAATGGATTGTATATAGTCCGACCATTGCAACGCCAGCACATATTCGATAGACCTGCCTGTGGGCACGCGTCCCGGTATGTACCTCGACCGTCCGCCGGACCGACGGTTTCAGCGAGAGAACGTCCATGCCCTACAAGATTCATCCAGGCCGCATGTACATGATGCCGACCCATTTCGGGCCTGCCGCGGGTCCACGCCAGGGACCTGATGGTCGCCGGTTCGACGGTCAGCACTCGCCGCGGACTACCTCGTATTCCGTGAGTTTCCTGACCCGGCCGGAACAGCTAGAAGTCCTGCTGCCGATGGGGTTCCGACTGGCCGGAGATCCCGTGGTGACCGTGACGGTTTCCTATATGACCGGAATCGAGTGGCTGGCCGGAAGGGGTTACAATACCCTCGGCGTGAGCTTCCCGGCCGAGTACAGGGGGAAACGGGACCGTGCCCGCGGTCCCTTCCTCGCGGTGTTGTGGGAGAACCTGGCCGATCCGATTCTTACCGGGCGGGAACAACTCGGTTTCTCGAAGATATACTGCGCGATCCCGCCGCCGTCCGTGCAGAACGGCGAGACGCGGTGCACGGCCGACTGGCTCGGTTTCCGCTTCATGGAAATGTACCTGTCGGAAATGGAAACACCGCCCGCGTCGCCGGCCGATGAAACCACAGTAGAGACCGATGGCACCGATGAAGCTGCAGCGCCGGCCGATGAAGCAGCGGCGCCGGCCGATGAAGCCGCGGTAGAGACCGATGGCACCGATGAAGCCGTTGCCGGGACGGATGGCACCGCGCTTAACGGAACCCTGCACTACAAATACATACCACGGACCGGGCAATGGGACGTGGCCGATGCGGAATACGCCGTAATGACCCCGTCCGATACCCCGAACCGAAGGGTGACAGCGCAGCGCTCAGGACAGGGAAGGGTGCGGTTCCACCGGGCGGAATGGCAGGACCTGCCTACGCAATACCATATCGTGAACGCCATTGCGGGCCTGGAGCAAATCGCCTTCGTGAGCGCTGGTATCGTGGAGACGGTCGGAGGCAAGGACCTGAGCGATCAGCGCATCCTGCGGTAGGCGGCTTCACTGTTTACGGGCGGAATGAGCGATTCCTGGAGAAAACATGACCGGCCTTAATGAACCGTCGGAACGAATCTTCCACCGTGCACGGAAGGAACACTGGCCGCGGATTTCACACGGCAAGGGATGCTACCTGTATGATACCGAAGGCAGGGCCTACCTGGACGCCTGTGCCGGCGTGCACGTGGTCAGCATAGGCCACGGAGTCGAGGAAATCGCGGAGGCCATGGCCGATCAGGCCCGGCAGATCGCCTTTGCCTACGGCCAGTTCATCAGCCAGCCGCAGATCGACCTGGCCCGTAAAATTTCTGACATGGCCCCGGAAGGAATGGGCCGGGTGTTTTTCGTGTCCGGAGGATCGGAGGCCACGGAAGCAGCGCTGAAGATCGCACGGAAATACCACCTGGAATCTGGCAACCCGTCCAAGTACCAGGTCATTTCATGCTGGCAGAGCTGGCACGGAAACACGATCGGCGCCCTGTCCATGTCGGGCCGGTCGGCCTGGCGGAAAGACTACACGCCGTACCTGCTGGATTTCCCTCACATTTCGCAACACAGCGTCGACGAACTGGAGCGCGTGATCCGCCAGGTCGGCGCGGAATACATTTCCGCCTTTATTGTCGAACCCGTCCTGGGCACCTCATCCGCCGGAATGGCGCCGCCCGACGATTACTTCAGCACGGTCAGGGAACTCTGCGATTACTACGGGATCCTCCTGATCGTCGACGAGGTCGTCACCGGGTACGGCCGGACCGGGGTCGACTTCGGGATCGACCACTGGGGTGTCGTCCCGGACCTTATGGCTACCGGGAAAGGCTTGAGCAGCGGATACACGCCCATCGCCGCGACGATCGCGCGGGACGAGATATACGAGACCATCTATGAAACCGCGCCGGCCTTCGTGCATGGCCATACCTACGGAGGAAACCCACTTTCCTGCGCCACCGCGCTGGCCGTGCAGGAATATGTCGAACGCCATGATCTCGTCGCGCGTTGCGCCGAAATGGGCGAGGTGATGCTGGAACAGCTGCAGCCGCTGACCGAGTCGCCCATGGTGAGCAAGGTGCGCGGGAAGGGACTGCTCTGCGGCGTCGAATTTACGGCGGACAAGGAACGGGACACGCCATTCGATCCGTCGCTGGGCGTGACGGGACGTGTGGTCCGGGAAGCTTTCGACCGCGGTGTGCTGATCATGCCGGGCGCGCCGGGACCCGTGGACGGCGTGTACGGCGATCACGTCGCGATCAGTCCCCCCTACACCGTCAACACAGACGAGGTAGCCCGGATCGCCACGGTGCTCGGCGATGCGGTGGAAGCGGTCGAACGGACGCTCTGACCCTATTGCATGTAGTTCTTCACGCCCAGGTCCATATAGGACCGGTAGGCCCCGTCTGCGAAAAGCTGGCTGAACGAGCGCGTGTACTGGAGTACCGTGGTCATCAGGTCCCGTTCCACGCGCAACGGATGGGCGCGCTGTCTCAGGTTGACGAAGGCGCGTATCAACACGCTGCTCGCGTCCGTCGGCAGATACCGGACGTTATCCGCGAACTCGTCGAGGCGGCCATCGGGATGGAGGTAGTACTCCACGTTCGAAAGATAGAACGCGGAGATGCGGTCCCCCCTTCCCCGAACGAAATCCCCAATGGCCCGGAGGGCATGGCTGCCTGCGAAGTCGCCGGTGACGGGTATGATAGCATTTCTGGCCTGCATGTCGCGGATGAACCGGTAGTCTTCGTCCGAAGCCAGGAAATTGCCGTAAGCGCCCTCGAGGTCCCGTCCCAGCAGGAACGTCCTGTAGGTAATGAAGGATATGCCCCGGTCACCGTCCGACCGGTATTCCCACCTCAGGTCCAGGTGCTGTTCCAGGAAGGAACGGTACAGTTCGGACACGCGCAGGGTCTCCTGGTCTCCCGACAGGACCTTGTAATTGCTAATCTGGGTCCGAATGCGCTCCAGATTGCGGTGAAAAAGTTCCTCGTCGCCGTCCGTTCGGTCGAAGTACGTCACCAACCCATCGATCGTGGGCTGGCCGTCGGCGAATCCGGCACGAGGCAGGGGTTTACTGAATAGGATGGAAAGAAACTCCGCCGGTGATTCCGCCAGGGTGAAAATGGCCTTGTAAAGCAGGTGTTCGACGAGGTTGTCCCGCCGGATATCGAGGATGAAGGCGTACCGCGGGCGTACCTGCGCGATGTAGGTGAAATTCTGGTCCGGCCCCACGCCGATGTAGACGCCGCCCTTGACACCGAGCCGCTTCAGCGCATGCTTGACGTGGAGATAACCGGCCTCGTTGGAGACGAGGTTGTCGCTGTCGAAGAATCCGCCTGGCTCCGAAAGGGTATCCACAAGGGCCGCATAGCGTTCCGGAGAAAAGGACACGGCGGGCTCCGCCTGACCGGTACCGCCGCATCCCACGACCAGAAGGAGCATGACGGCAAGGCTGGCCGACCTCGTTCCTGTGCTGGACATGGATTCCTGCCCCGGGTGTTTCGGTGAATCGTCGGTGCGCTGTGCAGGTCTCGCTGATCTTTTCTACTATAGCACAGGTCATGGTGGATTCAAAGTTGTTTATAGACGTAGCAACCCGCTCAGTGATCCATCCATTTTCCGCGGTCCAGGGACCGGTATTGTATGGCTTCGGCCACATGCTCGACGCCTATCGCTTCCACTCCGGCCAGGTCGCTGATGGTACGGGCGACTTTCAGGACGCGATCGTAGGCCCTGGCGGAAAGACCCAGGCGGGTAATGGCGTTCCGCAACAGGTCGTGGGCCCTGCTGTCCAATCCACAGTACCGGCGCAGTTCGCGGGGTGTCATGTGCGCGTTTCCGAAAGCGCCGGGATGGTTGGCGAAACGGGGCAACTGTCGTTCCCTGGCCCGGTTGATCCGGTCTCTGACGCGACGGGAGGGTTCACCGTCGGAACGGCCGCCGAGGTCCCCGTAAGGTACCGGCGGTACCTCGACGTGTAGATCGATCCGGTCGAGCAGCGGACCCGAAATCCGGGACATGTACTGGTGTATCCGGGCAGGTGGGCAGGTGCATTCCCGGTCCGGGTCGCCGAGGTATCCGCATGGACACGGGTTCATG
The DNA here is from genome assembly GCA_026702745.1 of Gemmatimonadota bacterium. Lineage (NCBI taxonomy): Bacteria > Pseudomonadati > Gemmatimonadota > Gemmatimonadota bacterium. The sequence goes on along the minus strand of JAPPBT010000019.1, from coordinate 26,128 downwards.
GCGGCGACCATCGTAAAGCGCGCGGGATAGGACAGGGACCTGGATACGCGGGACAGGTTGACTTTGCCGTCTTCCAGGGGCTGCCGGAGCATTTCGAGCACATGCTTCCTGAATTCGGGCAACTCGTCCAGAAAGAGCACGCCGTTGTGGGCGAGCGACACCTCTCCGGGTTTCGGAATGCTCCCGCCGCCGATCAAGCCCGCTTCCGTGACGGTGTGGTGAGGCGCCCGGAAGGGACGGGTGGTGACCAGGGGGGTAAAGGGCGGTATCTTCCCCGCTACACTGTGAATCTGCGTCGTTTCCAGTGCCTCCTCCAGGGTGAAATCTGGCAGGATGGACGGCACGCAACGGGCCAGCAGCGTCTTGCCCGAACCCGGTGGACCGATGAGCAGCAGATTGTGTGATCCGGCGGCGGCCACTTCGATGGCGCGCTTGGCGTGATCCTGTCCTTTGACGATGGAGAAATCGAAGGGGTAATCCGCACCGGAAGAAAGCATGGGCCCGACATCGTGCCGGGACCGTTCAAATCCCTTCCGTCCCTGGAGCAAGTGGACTGCGGATTCCAGGGACGGCACGCCGAAAACATCGATACCGCCGCCCATGGCAGCTTCCTCCGCATTCTCGCTCGGAACGACCAGCCTGCGCGCGCCGAGGCGGCGTGCGGCGAGCGCTACGGGCAGCGCGCCGCGGATCGGCCTGAGCGCGCCGTTCAGCGACAACTCGCCGAGCAGGATCGTGTCTTCGAGCGACTGGACCGGCACCTGCGCCGACGCGGCGAGAATGCCCACGGCAATGGGCAGGTCGAATGAAGTACCCGCCTTGCGCACGTCCGCGGGGGCCAGGTTGACGGTGATACGTCGGTACGGATAGGTAAATCCGGACTGCTTGATGGCAGCCACGACGCGGTCCTTGCTCTCCCGCACGGCGCTGTCCGGCAGTCCCACGGTTGAGAAATGAGGGAGGCCGTTGGTGATGTGGGTTTCCACCACAACGGGAATCGCTTCGATCCCCTGCACGGCGCCGCTCGATACACGTGATAGCAAGCTTTCCCTCCTTCGAATATTGGTACTGTCACGGGTCGCATGCCGACCGGTCCGGGATGGATTCCATCGGCGTAAACACATTCGTATCAGTCGGAGGGACGGGGCGGAATCTCGTTTCCTTACGCGACCTCGAAGTTTACTGATTTCTGTTGCGACGAACCCCCTGTTCGCATATATTAGCAGACTGGTTTTTCGGTGAGGTTGATCTTTTGTCCACGATCAAAGACAATCTGGTCCAGGTATACGACCGTATATCCAGGGCCGCTGCGCGAGCCGGCCGCGAGGCCTCGTCCATTCAGCTCATCGCCGTATCGAAGACCAGGCCCCTTACGACGATCGAAGAGGCCAGGCGGGCCGGTGTCACGGATTTCGGTGAAAACAGGGTACAGGAAGCGCTCGAGAAGATCCGGCAGGACGACGGTGCGACCTGGCACCTGATCGGTCCGTTGCAGCGCAACAAGGCCAGGTTCGCCGTGCGGATTTTCGACATGATTCATTCCGTCGACCGCCTTTCCCTTGGACAGGAACTCGACCGGCGGCTGCAGGCCGCGGGCAGGATCATGCCCGTATTGATCCAGGTCAATACGTCGTCGGAGGAGACGAAAACCGGCGTGGAGCCGGACCGCGCGCTGGAACTCGCGGAGCAGTTGTCCGTCCTGTCCGCACTGTCCGTCAGGGGACTGATGACGATCCCCGCGTTCACACCCGATCCCGAAGATGCCCGGCCCGCTTTCCGGCTGCTTCGGGAAACGAGTGACCGCATCGCTTCCGCCGGGATCGCGGGCGTAGATATGAATGTACTCTCCATGGGCATGTCCCATGACTTCGAGGTAGCCATAGAGGAAGGCGCGGACATGGTCCGCATCGGCACGGCCGTTTTCGGTGCACGCCAGGCATGACACGCCGTTGACCCGGTATTGAACGGGACCCGACATGGGACTGATCGAATTCATCATCAACATCTACATGCTGGCCTTCGGGCTCCGCCTGTTCATGCCCGCCGCGAGTCCCTTCAGCGAGAACCCGATCCAGCGGGGACTGTACACGGCGACCGAACCGGTGCTTCGGCCCATACGCCAGGTGATCATGCGCGGCGAACCGCGTTTCGACTGGTCGCCTGTCTTTGCCATCATTGCTCTCGTGATTGTGCGGGGATTCCTGGTCACGACCGTCATGGGCGTGCCCCTGTCCAGTTCCCTGGCCGCCGGAATGCTGGACGTGTTCGATTTCGTGGTGCGGGTACTCGCCATCCTGTTTCTCGGCGCTTTCTTCATATCCATCGAGTCTCCGTTCGCCTTCAGTCAATCCGGGCATATGATGCACAACATCGCCCACTTCTTCCTGGCCCCGATCCGTCGCTTCACCGGCTACCGGATCGGGCGGCCGGACGCATCCGCACTGCTGGGCATCGTACTGCTGGGCGTCTTGCATGGACTCGTACTATACCAGGCCGGAGCGATGGTGACACAGGCCGTCGGCACCCCTGTGGAAATGATCCTCGAGAGCATCGTCTACGTGATCGACTTCATTTTCGACGTGCTCTTCATCGTGATCCTCGTACGCGCGGTGCTTTCGTTCTTCAACCCGGACACGGGCAACACGCTTTTCCAGATACTCATTCTTTTCAGCGATCCCATTCTGGCGCCGATCCGCAGGATCCTGCCGTCTACGTACGGCATCGATTTTTCGCCGCTGATCGCCATTCTGATACTAAGGTTCATCCAGGTGAGCCTCCTGCCCCTGTTGCTGCGGATCTGACGGGAGCGCGACCAGGAAACAGAGGTGAATACATGGACATCAGCCCGGAGGAAATTCGAGAACAGAAGTTCAAGACGCGCTGGGTCAGCGGTTACGATATGGATGAAGTGGAAGCGTTTATGAACAGCACCGCCAGCGCGCTCGAAAACCTCGCCAAGGAAAACGAATCGCTGCGGGCCCGGATGGCGGAGATGGACGCCGAGTTGACCGATGTGGGCCGCAGGCGGAAACTGCTCGAGGACGCGCTCGTGTCCGCGCAGCGGGTCATTCACGACATGAAAGCCAATGCCATGAAAGAAGCGGAGAACGTATTGAAAGACGCGGAAAACAAGGCGGACCGTTGGATCTCCGATGCGAACAACCAGGTGGCCGAAATCAAGCGGGAACTGGGCACGCTCACCACGTTGAGGAAGGACTACGAAGTCAAATTCAGGATTCTGCTCGAATCCCACCAGGAACAACTCGACGCGATGCAGAGCACGGACCGGGAAAGCGGCGAGCATCCGGTACCGGGCCCTCTCGGCAGCCCCGGCCAGGCTGAACGCCGGCCAGGCAGCCCCGGCCAGGCTGAACGCCGGCCAGGTTGATTAACGGGGCACGCCCGATCTCCAGAGGCACACACGCCAACGAATGACCTACGAGCGAATCGCACGGATGGCCGGAAGGATGGGCGAATACCTGCGGGGAAACAGGATTGTCGGCCTGTCGCTTCCCGATGGATCACAGGAGGCCTTTCCGTGTAGCGCGGTGAGTGCGCCCGGATCCTGTGCGCCCTTTGAAACCGTGTACCGCGCGGGGCCGGTCCTGCTCCCCTGCCTTGGGAGCGCCACGGACGTGGAACGGCGCATCGATGCGGTGCGGGTCTTGCGGTTGCTTCGGGCCGAAAGCCTTTTGTGCGCATTCGGATGTTCCCCGCTGAAACACGAGCATGAATCGGGTACTTTCGTGATCGTGGACGATCATGTAAACTGGACCGGCGAGAATCCGCTCAGGGGACCGAACGACGAACGGCTGGGTTCGAGGTATCCCGACATGAGCGCGCCCTATGACGCACGCTGGTCGACCGCGCTGAAGCGTGGCGCGGCTTCCCTGGGACTTGAGCTGCAGGACGTCGTGTATGGACGCGTCGCACAGTACGGGGCCGCTGATGAATTCGCCGCATGGATCGAGGCGGGAATCGACGTGGTCGGCGAAGGTCTGGTGGATGAAGTGATCGGGGCCGTACACTGTGGTCTGCCGGTCGCCGCGGTGGGGGTCGTTGAAAAGAGTTTGACGGTCGGCGGAAAAGTCTTATGTTCGTCGATACCCGCGCGAAGTGAGGATTACGGAAGGTTGGCTGCTATCATCAATCAATGTCTACTTTGTCGTGGAGGTCTGGATGACGGGTGAAGATCTGAAACGGTTCGAAAAGCTCCTGCTCGAAAAACGCGAAACGCTGTTGCATGAGCTGGGCTATTTCGGAAACAAGACGATTAACTCGGCGGCGCGAGATGTCGCGGGCAGCTATCCCTTTTCTGAACATCCGGCGGACCAGGGCACTGAATCGATGGAGCAGGAACAGGCCTATGACCTCGCTTCCCGCGAGGGACGCTTCCTGTTTCATATCGACGAAGCCCTGGAGCGCATCAAAAACGGCGCTTACGGACTTTGCTACGTGTGCAATGGAGAGATCGGCAAGGCCCGGCTCGAGGCCGTACCCCACGCCCGGATGTGCATTGAATGTAAATCCAAGGAAGAACGAGGTCTGATCTAACATCTCCGGACTGAAAGCTTTGGCAAAGCCGGCCGTCGTCTGTGCCGGCATCCTGATCCTGGACCAGATTACCAAGATCGCCGTTCAGCAGGGGATGGCGCTTCACCAGTCCATTCCTCTCCTGGGGGAAGTGGTCCAGTTAACGTACATTCGGAATCCCGGAGCCGCGTTCGGCATCACCCTCGGCGGCCGCTGGTTCTACCTGGTGCTGTCGGTCATCGCCTGCGCGGTCATGATCTACTACCTGTTCAGGCTTCCCCCCGCCGAGCGGTGGGGACGGTATGCCATGATGGGCATTCTGGGCGGAGCGGTCGGCAACCTGATCGATCGCGCGGTCTACGGCGCGGTTACGGATTTCATCGATATCGGGGTGGGTGCGTACCGATGGCCCGTATTCAACGTGGCGGACTCCGCCATTACCATCGGGATCATCCTCCTGTTTACCCGACTGTCCGCCATCAACCGGATATTGAACGATGAAGCGCCTTCCGGATGACTGGGAGGGATCCTTCGTCGAGACCGTGGTACCCGCCTCCCAGTCCCAGTGGCGACTGGACCGGTACCTGTCGGAAACGGACCTGCCGGTAACCAGGTCGAGAATACAGCGCTGGATCCGCGCCGGTGCGGTTTCGGTCAACTCGGTCGTCGTGGAAAAGTGCGGCCACGGGGTTTCCGAAGGCGACGTCGTCGCCGTGACCGTTCCTGAAACTCCTCCCTCGACCGCGGAACCGGAGCCCCTCCCACTGGACATCGTCTACGAAGACGAAGCGCTCCTGGTGGTGAACAAGGCGGCGGGCATGGTCGTGCATCCGGCCTTCGGGCATGCGCGTTCGACGCTGGTAAACGCCCTGTTGCACCACTGCGGAAGCCTGGAGCAGTTCGACGATCCGGTCCGGCCGGGTATCGTGCATCGGCTGGACAAGGACACGTCGGGCCTGATGATCGTGGCGAAACGCGAAGACGCCCACGCGTTTCTCTCCCGACAGCTGGCCGAGCGCCGCATTAAGCGCGGTTATACCGGCCTGGCTTGGGGCCGTTTCGCCGAACCTTTGGGCACGATCGACGCGCCGGTCGGACGGCATCCGCGGTTCAGGCAGCGGATGGCCGTGGTGGAGGAAAGCCGCGGCCGACGGGCCGTCACTCATTACCGCGTGAGCGAATCCATGGAGGACGGGACGTTGCTGGCCCTTGCGCTGGAAACCGGCCGCACCCACCAGATCAGGGTGCACCTGGCCCATCTGGGGCATCCCGTCATCGGCGATCCGGTCTACGGAGGAAGGCTCAAGCGGTTGGCCGGCACGGCGCCCCGGCGCCGCCCTAAGCTGAAAAAGATGCTGGATGTCCTGCGGCGGCAAGCGCTGCATGCATCCGAACTGGAGTTTATCCATCCCTACTCGGGTAGGCCCCATTCCTTCCGGGCAATCCTGCCCGATGACATGAAACAGGCTGTCGCTATTTTGTCCGACAGTACGAGTTCGGCCGGATCCTGACCGGAACGACCGGGGACCCAGAACTGCCCGTGGAAACGGGCGCACTTTGACCTATACCGCCATGCTCGATTCAACCGTCGTCGAATCACGTTCGGATATCCTGTGGCACCGTGTGGTCGATGGACTGACCCGCATGACCGCCGCAACGGGAGAAGCCGACCTGTCTGCCGCCATCGAGGAGATCTCGCTGGAGCTGTCCGGCGCAGAAGCCTGCCGGTTCTTCATGGTGGACTGTGTCTCGAACCGGATCGTCTTCGAAACCACCGGCCGCTATCTGGTCCTGCCCGATACGGAGCAGGAGGTTGAGGCGTTGCTGTCCTGGCTGCGGTCGCAGCCGAGTACCCGGTTGGTCGAGGACTTCCAACAGTTGGACTGGCCCCTGCGGACCGTGGCCGGCCGCGATGTACTGACCGGACAGGCCGTACTGTTTCATCATCAGATCGACGATCGGTTTCACTGCGTGCTGCTTGCGGCCATGGCATCCGCTGAGACCGGCTTCGACTCCGAACGCCTCGAGGTAACCATCTCCCTGGCGCGCCACGCCGGCTACGCGGTCACGCGCCTGCTGCATTTCAAGCAGGCCCAACAGGAAATGATCCACCGGACCGCTCTGTACGAGGTGGGCAAGCGGATCAGCAGTTCGCTGGACCTGGGCGAGGTGTTGAACCTGATCATCGACGCGCTTCAGACGGTGGTGCCCTACGACGCGGCGGTCATCTTCCTGCTCGACGAGGACCAGGATGCAGTGATCGAACGGACCATCCGGGGATATTCACCGGACCTGGACGCGATCAACTTGAAGATGGGCGAAGGCATCAGCGGGTCCGCGGCCGAGACGGGACGGGCGATCATCGTGCCGGACGTGTCCCAGGACGACCGGTACGTGCAGCATCGCCCGGGCACGAAATCGGAAATGGCCGTTCCCATGCTCTCCGGGACTCAGGTCATCGGGGTCTTCAACATCGAGAACGACCGGGCGAACGCCTACGACGAGGAAGCCCAGTCCTTGCTGGAGGCCTTTGCGTCCCAGGCGAGTATCGCCATACAGAACGCGCGCCTGTTCGATGACGCGCGTCGGAGCCGGCTGTTGGACCGGGAGCTGGAGGTCGCCGGAGAGATCCAGCGTGCTTTGCTGCCACGCGCCGTGCCGGAAGTGCGCGGCCTTTCCCTGGCCGCATTCAGTGAACCCAGCCGGGAGGTCGGGGGCGACTTCTACGACTTCATTCCCTTTTCCGACAAGCAGCTGGGCGTGGCCGTGGGCGACGTGGTCGGCAAGGGCATTCCCGCCGCGCTGACCATGGCTTCGCTCTATACGTCGTTCCACGAATTCGCCAATTACTACGTCTACCTGCCGAGTTACGTCATCGGTCACGTCAACGAGGTACTGTACGAGGTGACGTCCGCGGATCGGTTCGCCACCCTGTTCTACGGTATTGTGAACCTGCAGGAAAACACCTTCGTCTACTGCAACGCCGGCCATCCACCGCCACTGCTGTGCCGGAAATCCGGTGAAACGGTCAATCTCCACGCCGGGGGCCTGATCGTGGGTTCGTTCGAGGACGCGAGTTTCGAGGACGGCCGCGTGTACCTGGACGATGGAGACGTCGTAGTCCTGTATTCGGACGGCCTCATCGAGAAGTCCAATCTGGACGACGAGATTTTCGGCATGGAAAGGCTGGAACAGGCGATCAAGGACTGTCATGACTGCCCGGTCGAGGAGATCCGGGACCACGTGATCGAAGTTTGGCGCGCCTTCGTGGGCGGCGGCGGACAGGACGACGACACAACGATGATCGTCGTAAAGAAAGAACCATGATTTCAGGGTGAACCGGCGGCAGGCGTGACCGGTCAAAGAGGGATTCACGGGCAGGGAACAGCGGAGGATTACGCATGGGCGTTCGTATAGGTTTTATCGGAACCGGCGGCATTGCGGGCATGCACCTGGGACTCCTGCCGGATATCGAGCGGGCCGAACTCGTGGCGTACGCGGACATCCAGGTCGAGCGTGCACAGGCGGCTGCCGACCGGTGCGGAGGCCGCGCGTACGGCGACTACCGGGAGATGCTGGACCGGGAAGAACTGGACGCCGTGTACGTATGCCTTCCGCCTTTCGCCCACGGTGATCCCGAAATGGCGGTGCTGGAACGCGACCTTCACCTCTTCGTCGAGAAACCCCAGGCGCTGGACGTGGATACCGCGCGCGACATCGCGGCGAAGGTAGAAGAAAGCGGCGTTCTCTCGTGCGTGGGATACAACTGGCGGTACCAGGACGCGACCGAAAAAGCACGGAACCTGTTGACAGGCGTCCGTCCGGCCCTGGCGATCGGATACTGGATCGGGAACACGCCCGGATCCCCCTGGTGGCGCGTGAAGGCGAAGTCGGGCGGACAGATCGTGGAGCAGACCACGCACGTGTACGACTGCGCGCGGTACCTCATGGGAGACGTGGTCAGCGTATACGCGGCGGGAACGAAGGGGCGGATGCTGGATCTGCCGAACTACGACGTGGAGGACGCCAGCACGGTGTCGCTCGTGTTTGAAAGCGGCGCCGTGGCCACTATTCTCTCTTCCTGTGTCGCCGAACAGGGCTACGGGACCGCCCTGGAGGTCATTGCCCGCGGTCTCACGGTGAAGATCACAGGGGGAGACCTGGAGGTCGTGCGCGAAGAAGAAACGGTGCGGTATCCCGGCCGGAACAACCCGTACAAGCTCGAAAACGAACTTTTCCTGCAGGCCATCGAAGAGAAGAATCCGTCCCTTGTCCGATCGGCCTACGGCGACGTCGTCAACAGCCTCGCCGTCACTCTCGCGGCGAATGAATCCATGGAATCGGGCGAGGTCGTCCAACTCGCGTAGACCGTGCGGTCAGCCTGGCCAGCCTGGTCAGCCTGGCCAGCCTGGTCAGCCCAGGTAGCGCCTGAGATTGTCGAGCCCGATGCGACAACCGTCGACGGGATGCTCGAGTCCTTCGAATTCGATGGAAAGCACGCCATCGTAACCGTGGCGTGAGAGGACGTGCAGGCAGGACGCCAGGGGGACTTCCCCGTGGCCGACGATAGCCCCCCTGAGATAGTTGCCGCCCCGTGTGCGGAACCATCCCTCACCGGGGTCGGGGCCGGCTCCCGACCGGGTGTGGAAGTCCTTGGCGTGGACGTGAAAGGCGTAGGGGATCAACCGTCCCACGGCGGCGTCCGGCAGTTCGTCCACGCAAAGGAAGTTGCCGATGTCGATGAGCACGCCGAAGTTTTCGTGATTGACGGCGTTGACCAGTCTTTCCACCCGTTCGCTGTCCTGGCAGAACATCCCGTGGTTCTCCACCATGGTACGGACGCCCAGGTCCGCCGCGAACTCCGTGACCGCCCGGATCGCCGGGACGAGGACGGCCAGGGCATCATCGAATGAGCGCCCGCCGGGACGGCTTTCGGGAAACCCCCTCGTGGCGTCGTGGCGCATGCCGGGCGCCCCAAGCAGATGAGCGATGCGCACCTCGTCCTTCACCCGCTCCACTTCGAGTTGAACGTCCCCCCCGCTTCCATTGATGAAATCCGCTCCGACCGTGTAGTTGGCGATAGGTAGACCCGCCTTATCGCAGGCCGCGCGCACGTCGGGAGCGTACTGTTCGAACGATTCGCCTTCGGGCGGGTGCAGCGAAGAGAACTCGATCACGTCGAATCCGAGTTCCGCCGTCTTGCGGATGGCGTCGAATTCCGTCATCTCGCCGTTACGGACCAGCCGGCTGTAACTGTATGAACTGACTCCGATCTGCATGGCACTTCCTGGGCGATTTACGAGGCGGAAACGACGGGCTGGCGGACCGAATGCTCGTATTCGGCGAGGACTTCCACTACCGGGGGCGCGTCGGGGAAGAAAGAAAGGATGCGCAGCAATACGTTGTCCAGCATGATATCGGGGCAGGACGCGCCGCAGGTCAGGATGATATCGACGGGCCGGGTGTCCGGCAGCCAGTCGATGGTTGCGACGATCGACTTGGATTCCAGGTCGAAGTGGCGGATCTGCCGGTCCGACAGGATGTCCTTGCTGCTGTTGATGAAGAAGGTGCTGATCGTCTCCTCGCAAAGCTCCACCAGATGGGAGGTGTTGGAAGAGTTGTAGCCGCCGACCACGAGGGCGACGTCCGCCCCCTTCTCGATCATGGCGTAGGTGGCGTTCTGGTTCTCGTTACTCGCGTAGCACAGGGTGTCGGAGGTATCGGCGAAGTGATCGGATATGCGCTCGGGGCCGTACCGTTCCTCCAGCGCTTCCCTGATCAGCCGCGCGATCTCGTGGGTCTCGCTGGCGAGCATCGTGGTCTGGTTGATCACGCCGACCCGGTTCAGATGGATTTCCGGATCGAACCCCTCCGAGCAGTTTTCGCCGAATACATCAAAAAAACGTGCCCGGTCGACCTTTCCCGTGATGATATCGGCGAGGATGAGGGTCTCCTCCCGGTTCCGAACCACGACGGTCGGGGCCTGCTGGACGCTGTGAGAGAAAGTCGCGCGCGTCTCCTCGTGCCGGGGCTTGCCGTGAATGACGACCGTGAACCCCTGCTGGCCGATCTGGCCGCCCCGGGTCCAGACTTTCTCGACGAAGGGGCAGGTCGTATCGTAGGTGCAGAAGTCGATCCCGCGGCGGGTCAGCATTTCCTTGATCTCCACCGTGGTGCCGAAGGCGGGGACGACGACCAGGTCGTCCCGGGTCAGTTCATCCCAGGGAATGAGCTGTTCGCCGAGCGTGGTATGGATAAACTGGATGCCCCTGGACTGCAGGTCGGTATTGACGTTCGGATTGTGGATCATCTCGCTGAGCAGGAAGATCCGCTTGTCCGGGTTTTCCTCCAGCGTCTTGTACACGATCTCGATGGCGTTTTCCACGCCGTAGCAGAAGCCGAAATGCCGTGCGAAAATGAACCGTACGCCGCCGAAATCCAGGATGGAAGGCGACAGGTCCTTCTTCTTGGGATCAACCAGCCGCCGGCCCTGCTTGATCCGGGAGGTGATTTCACTCTTGTAGTAACTGGGTATGTCGAACTGGCGCGCCATCGCTAAGCCCTTGTGGATATGGCCTTTACCGGTATACCAATTTAACGGAAAGCGCCATTGAGGGCAACGGTTTTCGGTTTCGTACCGGCTAGATACGGTGCGCGAGAGTTTCGTCGATGTGCTTTTTCAAATAGACCGTAAAGGGCGTGCCGCCCGTGCCCACGTGGCCCTTATTCTCCCGCTGACCGGGTTTGAGCACGTACATGGCGGCGTACTCGATATGCAGCCGCCGGAATTCGTACAGTGCTTCCACCGCGGCGTTGTAGGCGTTCTTCAGGTCCGGTTCACTGTCCCCTCGTTCAAGGACGAACTTGCGGACGGACGGTCCCGCTTCCACCGTTTCGATGTAGTGCCGGTCCTGCATCGGCATGTAGTCGCGCATTTCCATCAGGTAGGCCCGCATCTCATCGTAACCGTGCTCGATCCCGAGAAAACCGTCCACGGCGTAGATGACCGCGCTCTGCGCACCGGTTTCACCGCGGAACTGCCGGGGCTTTCCTCCATAGGCCTCCACGCCCGAATATACCATGCCTTCGGGCAATTCGGGGTTGTTTTTCCAGCCGAACATGTACGGTCTGACCCGGTGATAGTAGGTAGTGGGATCACACCGTTCGGTCATGCGCTCCAGGATCGAACGCATTTCATGGAGCGTCCCGGTCACGGCGTCCAGGCAACGGGCGACAGTGCCTGCATCGCCCCGCAACACCGCATCCTGTCCGGGGATCAGCACGGAGAGCGCGCGTCCGGAGACGGCCTCGATATGCACGTGGATCGTGACAAACCACTCCTCGTCCATCCCGCCGAGGAAGTTCAGCATCATGTGGAGATTGCCGACTTCAACGGGGCCCTGTCGGTCGAACCTGCGCCAGTTGTACATGACCTGCGAGGCGTAGGTCAGCATGGGAGGGCGTCCAAGGCGGCAGGCCACGCCGTGCCAGGCCGTGGCCAGGTTCCGGGGGATGGCCGTGGCCACCGGGTGATCAGGCGCGAAAACGTACATGTTGGCCAGGAAGGACAACAGGCTCATGGCCCGTTCATGCTCGGCCAGGGTTTCCAGCCTGTTCCCCGGAAAGGGGGGAAGATCCTCTATCGTGGGGCGGATATGTCGCGTCAGGGCCAGCTTGGGCAGCACCCCGCCGGCCTGCTCCCATTCCTCGAAGGGTTCTGGCAGGCGTGAAAGGGGGTCTTCAGGCGGAAGAAAACCGTGGGTGAAGTCACGTGATACGGGTGACATCAAGGCGGCGTACAGGGGATCCGGTTCCACCTGGGTCATGGGAGACCCTCCGGGATGCGTCCCGCCGGGATGTGTCCCGCCGGGATGTGTCCCGCCGGGAAGTGCCCCACCGGGAAGTCCGGCCCTCTTCAGGCCGTGATCTGAAAATCCTCGGCGTTCGGATCGTACTCGTCGAATAGGTCTTTTTTGGCGTAGTCCGCGGGGATGTCGCGATACACTTCAAAGGGCGGATTGGCCCTGTAGCGATCTGGATCGGCCAGTCCGGCCACCTCGCCGTCCCGGACCAGATGTACGTTCACGTCATTGATTGATGGCGGACACAGTCCCCGTTCGATCCCGACCTGCAGATAGACCAGGTTTTCGGGTTCGAAACCCATGAGATGGGCCGCCACGAGGTCCACCGCGGCCATGGATGCGCCGGCGACGACGAGGCCGGCAGGGAAGTTGCGACCCAGGTAGAAGGCGTTGCCGTCCCGTCCCACGATGCCCTCCACGACGTTGAAGTCGGGCTGGCAGGCCAGGAAGACGTCCCAGTGCATGTGAGCGATGGTCCGCTGCCAGGCCTCGTGGTCCTCGACGCGCATCCATTCCCGTCCCTGCTTGCGCCGGTCGTCGCGTCCGAATGTGGCGCGCCACGCGTCCGAGCAGAGGTGCCGTTCCGTGACTGGAATCATGACGCCCTGCTGGTTCTTGCCGCACAGGGTGACCACGCCCAGGTTGTGGGTCTTCAGCTTGGGTACGTTGATGTAGAACACGTTCTCCGCGGCCGCCCAGCGGGAGATCCCGATGTTATGAAGCTGAACCGTGTTCCCCGGGACGACGCGCACGTTGCCGTAGTCCGCCAGCTCGAGCAACCGCACGCGTTTCTCGCGAGCCATCTCCGTGTAGCCGCTCCGGGCCCAGGCCAGGTCGCGCTGGGCCTGCGACGTCAGCCTGCTGGTCGCTTCACCCACGTATATGTCGTCGGCTGAAACGCCCGCGTCTTCGGCGAAGTAATCGACCAGGCCGGCCACGAAGGCCGGATGGGTGACGATACCGCTGTTCCGCGGTGCTCCGGCCGTGACGTTGGGTTTCATCATCACGGCGCGGTTCCCGGGATCGACGCCCAGCGCGCGCAGCATCTCGCGGGCCGGTACGGCGAAGGCCGCATCGCTTAACGCGTCTTCGCCGTCCAGGCGGGTTTTCATGATATACACATCAGGTCGGGACATTTACTCATCCCCTGCGAACCACTCATTTCGTTTCCGGCCGGCCGCCGCAATCACGGCTTGTGGGTCGCCGCGATCACGCCCACCGGCTCATGGTGACCTTCTGCCGCGTATAGAAGGCGAACCCTTCCTTGCCCTGGATGTGCAGGTCGCCGAAGAACGAGCCGTTCCAGCCCGAGAACGGGAAGAACGCCATGGGGGCCGGCACGCCCACGTTGATGCCCACCATCCCGGCGCTGACCCGATTCCTGAACGTCCGGGCGGCCCCTCCATCACCCGTGAACAGGACCGCGGCGTTGCCGAAACCGCTCTGGTTGCAGGCTTCGATGCCTTTGTCAAGGCTGTCCGTGCGGATCACGGAGAGGACCGGACCGAAGATCTCCTCGCGGACGATCTTCATGCCGGTGGACGCTCCGTCGAATATCGTGGGACCCAGGTAGAATCCATCCGGCGTTTCCGGCACTTTTACCCCCCGGCCGTCCCGGTAGAGCGAAGCGCCGTCCGACAGCCCAGAGGCGATGTATCCGTGCACCTTGTCGAGGTGCTGCCGGGTAACCACCGGCCCCATGTCCACATCGGGATCCCGGTCCGTCGGGCCGACTTTCATCCCGTCCAGCGCTTCGCGCAACGGAGGCAGCACGCGCCGGGCCGCGTCATCCACCGTCACTGCCACGCTGCCGGCCATGCACCGCTCCCCGGCGCAGCCGTACACCGATCCTATCAGGGCGTCCACCGTGAATTCCGGATCCGCATCGGGCAGGATGACCATGTAGTTCTTGGCGCCGCCGGCCGACTGCACGCGCTTGCCGTGGGCCGTTGCGGTCTGGTAGACGTGCCGGGCCACGGGCGATGATCCGACGAAGGAAACCGCGTCGATGCCCGGATGGGTGCAGAGGGCATTGACCACGTCCACGCCGCCGTGCACGAGGTTCATCACGCCGGGTGGCAGTCCGGCTTTCTGCAGGAGCTCCACGAGCCGGATAGCGGTCAGCGGCACCTTCTCCGACGGCTTGAGCACGAAGGTGTTTCCGCACACGATGGCGATGGGATACATCCACATGGGCACCATCGCGGGGAAGTTGAAGGGCGTGATCCCCGCGCAGACGCCCACGGGCTGCCGGATAGTGTCGCAGTCGATCCCGCTGGCGATCTCTTCCAGTGCGTCGCCCATGAGCAGCGTCGGCGCTCCGCAGGCGAACTCCACGACCTCGATACCCCTCCGTACGGAGCCGCGGGCTTCCTCCAGGGTCTTACCGTGCTCCCGCGTGACCAGCCGGGAAAGGTCCTCGAAGTGCGTTTCGAGCAGATGCACGTACCGGAAGAGTATCCTGGCCCTGTCCACGACCGGCGTGGTCGACCAGCCGGGAAGGGCTTCCCGGGCGGCTCGAACCGCGGCATCGACTTCGGAAGCGCCGCACATGGGTGTCCTCGCGATCACGCTGCCGTCCGATGGATTGAATACCGGTTCCGTAGCCACGTCTACCGCGCCGGTCCAGTTTCCGCCGATAAACAGTGGACATCCGTTTGATTCCTGATCATGCATATGAGTCCTCGATGTCTGCCCCAGGTAAGAACTAAACTGGTTTCAGTAATATGTTTAATGCGATGCCACCCACCTGCGAAATCGATTGGCGTTATTGATCAACCCACGGCTTCGGGCTTGCCGCTCTCGGCCGACTTGTAGGCCGCCTCGGTCAATTGCACGACGCGCAGTCCGCAGATCGGCGGGGCCTGCACTTCCGCTTCGCCCAGGATGGCCTCGATGAAGTTCTCCGCCGGCGGTTTCCCCCGGCCCGGAGTCTGCGGCAGCCGGATATCCTCGCCCTTTCGGTGGACGAATAGCGGCTCGGAAGCGCCGAAACGCATCACGCCTTCGGTGCCGTAGAAGGTGAATTCCTCCCGCCATTCGGGCGACATGGAGGTGTAGGACAGGTTACCGACGGCGCCGTTCGTGAACTCCACCGAGATGGCCGTATTCACGTCGACGAGGGTGCCTTCCGGGTTGATGAACGCATGGACGTTCTTTGGTTCCAGGCTGGTCGTCCACAACAGGATGTCATTGATGTGGCTGCCCGTGTCCATGAAGTGCCCGCCGCCGGACAGTGCGGGATCGGCGCGCCACGAAGCGCCGGGGCTGAAGATCCCCAGGCAGTCCTGGGCGATGATGACGTGGACGAGGCGCACATCGCCGATGACGCCGTCTCCGATCATCTCCCGGGCCTTGATGAACTTCCCCTCACCGTGGCGCTGGTAGGCAACGGCAAGCACCCTGTCCGCCCGTTCCGTGTATTCGATGAAGTCCCGGGCGTCCCGCGTCGTCGTCGCCATGGGTTTTTCAACGAGCACGTGCAATCCCGCTTCGAGGCTGGTCCGGACCTGGTCCGCGTGCCGGGTATGGGGGGTCGCGATGACGATCCCGTCCAGTCTCTCCGAGTCGATCATCGACTCGAGCGAAGCGTAGTGGTTCAACCCCTGCACGGACGGCCCCAGGGTCTTTTCCATCCGGTTCATGGCGACCGGGTCGGTATCGAACAGAGACACGACCCGGACGTCCTCACGAGCGGACAGCAACCGGGCGTGATGACCGCCCATGCCGCCGGCGCCCGCAATGCCGATACGGAGAGTTTCCATGTCGCGTTGTCCTCGAGAAGTCCTGGTTCTTCCTGATATGGTGAAATGAAAACGCCGAACCCGGTCTATGCCGACCGTCAACGGCGATGGTTCACTATAAAATCGGGGCGTTTAAAGATCAAGCAACAAAATGGAAAGTGCTTGACATGCGTTCCGCCCGGCTCTTAGGTTGGCCTTCGTTGTCTGCCTCATCACCCTCGTTTGGAAGACCTCATGGAAAACCCGCTGCTTGAATACGTCGGCAACGTACAGGCCCTGGTATGGGGATTGCCCCTGCTGGTGCTGCTGGGCGGCACGGGACTCTACCTTACCATACTGCTGAAAGGCGTGCAGTTCCGCTCCCTTTGGCATGCGCTCTACCTGGCTTTCGTCAGGCGCCGGGAAGCCAGCGCCGAAGGCGATATCAGCCACTTCCAGGCCCTGATGACCGCGCTGGCGGCGACCGTTGGTACGGGGAATATCGCGGGTGTGGCCACGGCCATCGCGGCCGGGGGGCCCGGCGCGCTCTTCTGGATGTGGATGACGGGCCTGGTGGGCATGGCCACGAAATATTCGGAAGCGGTCCTGTCGGTCAAGTACCGCGAGACGGATTCGAAGGGGCTCATGAGGGGCGGCCCCATGTACTACATCTCCAACGCCATGGGCTGGAAGTGGATGGGGGGCGCCTACGCGCTGTTCGCGGCGCTCGCGGCCTTCGGCATCGGCAACATGACCCAGTCGAATTCCATGGCCGACGTGCTTCAGAGCAGCTTCGGCGTGGACCCGTGGGTCACTGGCATCGTCCTGATGATCGGCACGGGCCTGGTCCTGATCGGTGGGATCAAGAGCATCGGCCGGGCGGCCAGCCTGATCGTCCCCACGATGATCGTGCTGTACATCCTCGGCGGACTTACCGCCATCCTGATGAACGCCTCGGCGATCCCGGGCATCTTCGAGCTCGTGGTCACCCACGCCTTCACGCCCGCCGCCGCGGCCGGAGGCTTCGCGGGCGCGATGGTCCGTCAGGCGGTCCAGTTCGGCGTGGCCAGGGGCATCTTCTCCAACGAATCCGGCCTGGGCAGCGCGGGCATCGCCGCCGCGGCCGCCCAGACGAAGGATCCGGTCACACAGGCCCTGGTGTCCATGACCCAGACCTTCATAGACACCCTGGTCGTCTGCACGATCACAGGTTTCACCATCATCGGCACGGGAGTCTGGCTATCGGGCGACACAGGCGCGCCGCTCACCGCGGCGGCCTTCACCAGCGGCCTGCCGGGAGGCTTCGGGGGCTACCTGGTGGCTGTGGGCCTGGTACTGTTCGCCTACTCGACGATCCTGGGCTGGAGCTACTACGGCGAGAAATCCGTCGTATACCTGCTCGGGGAACGCTCCGCATTGCCCTATCGCACGCTGTTCTGCCTCTTCGTCGGGGTCGGCGCCGTATCGGAACTGGAACTGGTCTGGGGAGTCTCCGATATCATGAACGGCCTCATGGCCTTCCCCAACCTGGTTGCCCTGCTCTTCCTTTCTCCCATCGTCGCCGCCGAAACCCGGCGGTACATCGGCAGACATGACGCGTAGACAGCATAGACGGATATTCTGGGTACTCGTGGTCGTGCTGGCCGCGCTCCACGTCGATTTCTTCAATCACGGCGTCTCCCCCCCACCGCTGTTCGGGTGGCTCCCCGTAGACCTGGCCTACCACATCGTCTGGGTGATCGCCGCCGCCGCATTCGTCCTCTACTTCACCCGATACGTCTGGCGGGACTACGATGAGTCCTGAAGCGACCATTCTCGTCGTGGTAGTGGTGTATTTCACCGTGGTGCTGGGCATTGGCGCCGCCGCGTTCCGGCGGTCCCAGCCGACGGCCGAAGACTACTTTCTCGGAGGCCGCCTAGCCCGGTCGCTCGTCATGTTCATGGCCCTCTTCGGCACGAACATCACGCCCTTCCTGATCATGGGCATATCGGGCCTGGCCTACCATCACGGCTACGGGGTGTTCGGCTACACGGCGGCCATGGCGGCCCTGATCATACCCGTCGCCTACTACGTTATCGGCTACCCCGCCTGGATCGCGTCCCGGAAACTGAAGGCCGTGACACCGGCCGAACTCCTTGCGCGGCGGCTCGACAGCCCCAACCTCGGCCGCCTGCTTTTCATCGTGTACTTCGTCTTCATGCTGCCCTACCTGTCCACCGGCGTCGCCGGCGTGGGACTGGCTGTCGACGTGTTCACGCAGCAGGCCATCTCCTTCGAAGTCGCGGCGGCCGGCATTCTGGTCATCACGCTGCTCTACACCACCACGGGCGGCATGCGGGCGACCATGTGGACCAACGTGTTCCAGGGCCTCGTCTTCGGCATGTTCCTCTACATATCGATCTTCGTCGTCGCGGCGGATTTCGGCGGCGTCTCGGGCGTCATGCAGGAAGTCGCCCGGCGGTTCCCGGAGCTTACGGTCACGAAAGACACGGCGCCTTTCACGACGGGCAACTGGTTCGTATGGGGCATGTCCATGGGACTGGTCGTCCTCGCCTTTCCCCACCTGCTGGTGCGCGTATTCGCCGCGAAAGACGTGAAATCACTGAAGAACTCCATCCGGTACTACCCCATCATCATGATCGGATTGATGCTGGTAGCCACGCTCTACGGCGTCTGGGGACGCATCGAATTCCCGGATTTCGTGGGCAGGGATTCCGACATGGTCTTCCCCATGGTGATCCGCAGCCACTTCGGTCCCCTGATCCAGGGACTCGCCCTGGCCGGCATCCTGGCGGCGGTCATGTCCACCCTGGACGCCCAGATGCTCACCCTGTCGTCCATGCTCACCCGCGACGTGTGGTACGGGTTGTCCCAGCGCAGGCAGGTGGTGCTGGGCCGTCTGTTCCTCGTCATACTCGGTGGGATCGCCTATTACATCGTGATCCTCCGGCCGGCCTCCATCTTCGCCCTGGCCCAGTTGTCCTTCTCGGGTTTCGTCACGTTGACCCCCATATGGCTGCTCGGCCTGCACTGGCGACGGTTCACGGCCCCGGGCGCCATCACGGCCATCGTCGCGGGGAACGTCGTGCTCGTCGTCATGTTCTACGAGTGGCTGCCCAACCCGGGTCTCATGCCCGTCGCTTGGAGTTTCATGGCTACGTCCATCGTCGGCGTTGTGGTTTCGCTCTTCACGTCCCCGCCGCCCGAATCGGTTACCGATCCCGTGATGACCCCGATCCGGCAGGCGATGGGAGATGGTTGACCGCGTATGAACCACCTCGGCAAGGCACCCCTGATCTTCGGCCTGCTCTTCCTGCTGGCCTTTCCCGTCATCGTGTTCCGGGGCGATGACCGCTCGGACACACTGGAGTTCTGGATCTTCGCGCAGACGCACTACGATGAGTTCAGCGCGAGGATTCCGGCCTTCGAGGCGGCGCATCCCGGCGTCAAGGTCGAACTTCGGCTGATCTCGAAACTGCACGACAAGCTCCTGGCCGCCTTCCTGTCCGGCATCGGCGGACCCGACCTGTCCGAAGTCGAGATTTCATCGGTAGGCAGGTTCTTTAAAGGCACGAAGGAGGAAATCGGCTTCGTGGACCTGACCGACCGTATCGAGCGCGAAGGGATCACGGATGAATTCGTCCAGGCGCGCCTCGCACCCTGGTCCTTAGGCGGCCGGGTATACGGCCTGCCCCGCGATGTCCATCCCGTCATGCTCCTGTACCGTCACGACGTCTACGAGGAAGCGGGGATCGATCCGTCATCCATCGAAACCTGGGATGATTTCGTCCGCGAGACCAGGCCCCTTGCCCGCGACGATGACGGAGACGGGCGGCCCGACCGCTACCCGATCATGCTGAGCGCCCACAAGCCCGGCCATTTCTGGCTTTTGCTCCTGCAGAACGGCGGCGGCATGTTTGATGCGGACGGCGGGGTCATCATCGACAACGACATCGCCGTTTCCACCCTGGAATTCTACTGCAGCCTGCTCAGCGAGGAGCAGCTGGCCATCCCCGAATTCTCCCAGGACCCGGCCAGCTACGCGGCCATGAAGGAAGGCGTTATTCTGGGCGTGCTGGCACCGGACTGGTACATCAGCTTCGTACGGAGGTTCGTCCCGGAACTGGAGGGAAAATGGCGGGCCATGCCCCTGCCGGCCTGGCGGGATGGCGAGCGCCGCACTTCGACCTGGGGCGGCACCATGATAGCGGTCACCAGACAGGCCGAGAACCCGGATCTCGCCTGGGAATTCGCCAAGTTCGCCTACATGGACGACGAGGCCCTCGCGAACCGTTACCGCAAGACCTTTATCATTCCGCCGATCCGTTCGGCGTGGTCCAACCCGGTGTACGGCGAGTCCGAGACGTACCTGGACGGGCAGGTCCTGGGCAGAAGCCTTACGGAACTGGCGCCCGACATCCCCGGATTCCACCTGAACCCCTATTGGGCCGAGGCCAACGATCTGCTGCGGCTGGCTGTGTACGAAGCCGCCAATGGGATTCGGACGCCCGCCGATGCGCTGTCCAACCTGGCAGAGCAGGTCCGCGCGCTGCGGGATAACACAGCAGAGACCGAATGAAGCCCCGGTACGCCCCCTACTTCTTCCTCGCGCCTTTCTTCGCGCTCTTCGGGGTCTTCATGGTCTACCCCCTGTTCGATTCGATCCGTCTTAGCACGTACAGCGTCCGGGGCATGCAGAACCAGACCTTTGTGGGCCTCGAGAACATCGAGCGGCTGATCGCCGACCCGCTCTTCTGGACCGCCCTCTGGAACACGGCCTATTTCGCCGCGGGCAGCCTGCTCCTGCAATTGCCCGTGGCCCTGGCCCTCGCCCTGCTCCTCAGCAACGCCCGCCTGAAAGGCCGGAACCTGTTCCGCCTTTCCTTCTTCTCGCCGGTGCTGATCTCCGGCGTGTTCATCGCCGTGATCTTCTACCTCCTGTACGACCGGCGCTACGGCCTGGTGAACCAGGCCCTCGGTTCCGAGATCCAGTGGCTTCAGGATCCGGACCTGGTCATGCCCGCCCTCGTGCTGGCGGGCGTATGGCGATGGGCGGGATTCAACATGGTCTACTTCCTCGCCGGGCTTCAGAGTATCCGCCAGGAGCTCTACGAAGCTGCGGCGGTGGACGGCGCGGGACCCTGGCAGAGCTTCGTGCATGTGACGATCCCCGCGCTGAAACCCGTGATCGCCTTCGTGGTCATCACCTCCATGATCGGCTCGTTCCAGCTCTTCGACCTGCCCTACGTGCTCACGGAGGGCGGTCCCGGCAACGCGAGCATGACCATGGTGATGTACCTGTACAAGCACGGATTCGAGTTCATCAACCTCGGCTACGCGGCGACCATTGGCTGGGCGCTGGCCGTGATCATCGGTGTGATCTCCATCATCCAGGTCCGGTTATTCGGCGTATTCAGAGAAAACTGACATCATGAGAAACCCTGTTCGCACCACGATCACCTATGTGCTCCTGATCCTGCTGACCGTCCTGGTCCTGACGCCGCTGTTCTGGGTGGTATCGGCTTCCTTCAAGCCGTCGGGCGAGATCTTCTCCTACCCGCCCACCTTTCTGCCCCAGGACCCCACCCTCGAGAACTTCACCCGGCTGTTCCAGGAAATGCCGATCGTCCAGTACGTTGTCAACAGCACCTTCCTGGCCACCTCCCACACGCTGCTGCTCCTCGCCATCGCCACCATGGGCGGATTCGCCTTCGCCAAGTATTCGTTCAAGGGCCGCGGGATCCTCTTCGCCATCGTCCTCGCATCCATGATGATCCCCTTTCACCTGGTGCTGGTGCCCCTGTTTACCTTGCTGTACAAATTCGGGTGGCTAGACACCTACCAGGGCGTCATCCTTCCCTACCTGGCGTCCAGCGGTTTCGGCGTGTTCCTCATGCGGCAGTTCATCCTCGGCGTGCCCTCGGACCTGCTCGATGCGGCGCGGATCGACGGCACCTCCGAATTCGGTATCTACTGGCGCGTCATCATCCCGGCCGTGAAGCCGGCCATGGGCGCCCTGAGCATCTTCGGGTTCCTGGGAGCCTGGAACGAGTTCCTCTGGCCCATGATCGTGCTGCGGGACGCCGCCAAGTACACCCTGCCCCTTGGCCTGGCCAGCCTGGTGGGCGTCTACCGGCAGGAATACGGCATGCTCATGGCCGGTACGCTGCTGTCCATCCTGCCCATCATGGCTTTGTTCCTCGCGATGCAGCGGGAGTTCGTGCAGGGGATTACGCTGGGGGCGGTGAAGGAGTAGAGGTGGTGTGGGTGTGAAGGTGTGAAGTCGTAACGGTGGCCAAACAGTTTATTCTCCGGATTTGAGCGGAACGTGAACGGTACGCGCTACTCAAAAGCGTTGACGAGTGGCGTAATGGTTTACTATTTGAACGATTTGCGGGAATTCGATTCCAAGTCAGCGCAAGTATGTGCAAGTAGAAAACATGGAAAGGAGCTGTCACGAACATGACGGATCAAGACCGCGAGCGGCAATACACGATGGGACGCAGCGACGAAGAGACGGATCGCCTGATCGAGCAGTCCCGGCTACTCAGGCCGATCACAGAGCGGTTTCTGCGGTCGGCCGGCCTGGCGCGGGGCATGCGGGCCCTCGATATCGGCAGCGGAGCGGGCGATGTGGCGCTGGTCGCGGCGGAGCTCGTGGGTCCGGAAGGAGAAGTCGTAGGCGTGGACATGAATCCGGAGATCCTGGAGACCGCCCGGGAACGGGTCCGGCAGGCGGGGCACCGGAACGTGGAGTTCAAGGCCGGCGACGTGCATACCCTGGAAATCGGCGGCGATTTCGACGCCCTGATCGGAAGGCTGGTGCTCATGTACCTGCCCGATCCCGTGGCCACACTCAAACAACTCGTAACCCGATTGCGTCCCCGCGGTCTCGTCGTATTCCAGGAGATCGATTTCACGATGACCCGATCGTACAGTAACGAGGATACTCCGCTCATGCGCCAGTTGGTTGACTGGATCGTGGAGGTATTCGAGCGATCCGGGGCGAACCCGAATATGGGACTTGATCTCCACCGAGTATTCATCGAGGCCGGCCTGCCCGAACCCACCCTGGACGCGGGCATGTTGCTGGGCGGATCCGCGGACTGGCCGGGGTATTCGTATGTCGCGAATTCCTTCCGAAGCGTCGTACCACTCTTGGAACACTACGGGATCGCAACCGCCGAAGAGGTGGACATTGACACCATTCCCCAGCGGGTCCGGGAGGAAATCGTCGCGGCGAAACGTCCCGTGGTCATTCCGCCGCATATTGGGGCGTGGGCGACGAAAGTGTGAAAATCAATAGCTCCGCTTTCGATTATCCCGTTTGTTACGACATCACGACAGAAACGTTGTTAAAGTCAGGCTCGCATAAGGCATGGTTCCTTAACTGTATTTAACACAGACTTTAGTAATGGGCCGACTGAGTTCTATATTGAAGTCAGAATGCAATAAGAATCATACGAAATTGACCATGATTTCCTACCTCCCGTCACCCCATCTTCACCTTGCTTGTTTGTCCCTAACACCCTATATTACACGGCCTTGAATCCGTTCCAATGACAACCTGAACAGGAACTTATGAGCACAGAAAAACCATACCGGGATTTCATACGCGAGATCATCGACGCGGACATGGAGAGCGGGAAGTTCGGGGGCAAGGTGATGACTCGATTTCCCCCGGAACCGAACGGCTATCTCCATATCGGCCACGCCAAGTCGATCTGCCTGAATTTCGGTGTGGCGGAGGAGTATGGCGGGCTTTGCAACCTACGATTCGACGACTCGAATCCGGAAACGGAGAACGTGGATTTCGTCGAAGGGATCAAGCGGGACATCCGGTGGCTGGGGTTCGACTGGGAAGACCGCCTGTACTTCGCCTCGGATTACTTCGATCAACTGTACGCATATGCGCTACAACTCGTGGACCAGGGCGACGCGTACGTGGACAGCCTGACCTGGGAAGAAATGCGGGATCACCGGGGCACGCCCACGGAACCGGGCCGCAACAGCCCGTACCGCGACCGGACGGCTGCGGAAAACCGGGACTTCTTCGAACGCATGCAGGCCGGTGAGTTTCCGGACGGCGCGCACGTCCTGCGGGCCCGGATCGACATGGCCCATACCAACCTGACGATGCGCGATCCCGTGCTTTACCGGATCCGGCACGCTCATCATTACCGCACCGGGGACAAGTGGCGCGTGTATCCCATGTACGATTTCACCCACTGCCTGTCGGATTCCATCGAAGGCATCACCCATTCGCTCTGCACCCTGGAGTTCGAGAACAACCGCCCGCTCTACGACTGGATCCTGGACCGGCTGGACGTCTACCATCCCCAGCAGATCGAGTTCGCGCCGCTGTCGCTGGCTCACACCATACTGTCGAAACGTTTTTACCGTCCGCTTATCGAGGAAGGCGTGCTGTCCGGGTGGGACGACCCCCGCATGCCCACGCTGTCCGGCCTGCGGCGCCGGGGATACACCCCCGAGGCCGTCCGGACCCTCTGCGACCGCATCGGCGTGGCCAAGCACCACAATCTCATCGACATGGCCCTGGCGGATTTCATCATCCGGGAAGACCTGAACAAGCGGGCACCCCGGGTCATGGGCGTGCTGGACCCGCTGAAGGTCGTGATCACCAATTACCCCACCGACCGCACCGAGCAGATGGAAGCCGTGAACAACCCGGAAGACGAGAGCATGGGGACGCGGCAGGTGCCTTTTACCCGTGAAATCTATATCGAGCGGAATGACTTCATGGAGGATCCGCCGCGGAAGTTCTTCCGGCTGGCGCCGGGCCGGGAAGTCCGCCTGCGCTACGGCTACTACATCACCTGCACGGACTTGATCAAGGATGATGACGGGCAAGTGGTCGAATTGCACTGCACCTACGATCCCGAATCGAGGGGCGGGACTACGCCGGACGGAAGAAAGGTACGCGGCACCATTCACTGGGTATCGGCCGCGCACGCCCTGGACGCCACCGTGCGCCTCTACGACCGGCTCTTCAGCGAACCGGATCCCCGTCCGGGCGAGGTCGACGAAGAGAAGTCGCTGTTGAATCCTGATTCGCTCAAGACCGTCACGGACTGCAAGGTCGAACCCGGTCTTGCGGAAGCCGAACCCGGCGTAAACTACCAGTTCGAGCGGCTGGGCTACTTCTGTGTTGATGCCGTCGAAACGCAGCCCAACGGACCGGTGTTCAACCGGACGATCACCCTGCGCGATACCTGGGCGAAGATCCAGCAGAAGTAGAACAGAAGTAAAAAATGAGTCTACGCGACTGACAGAGACGATTCCATCCAGGAAGGTGACTATGGCACGTCTATTCGGTAAAGAGTATACACGCAGGGAACTGCTCGATCTCGTCGGCGACATGAGCCAGGTGGCCCACGCACGGTACGGCGAACTGCGCGAAGGCAGCGACCGGGGCGCCGATCTCATCGAGGTGTTCAACGCCTCGGGCCTGTGCTTCTCCCTGCTGCCCGGGCGGGCGCTGGACGTGGCCTCGGCCCACTACAAGGGCATGTCGCTCTGCTTCCGCGGCAACACGGGCGACGTAGGGCCGGCGTTCTACGAACCGCAGGGCTACGGCTGGATGCGCGGTTTCTACGGCGGGCTGGTCCTGAGCTGCGGCATGACCTTCACTGGGCATCCGGAGACCGATCCGGAAGAAGAAAACGAAGAACTCGGTCTCCACGGCCGCCTTTCGTTCCTGCCGGCACGGCAGGTCCACACAGATGGCCTGTGGGACGGCGACGACTACATCGTCAAGGTGCGCGGAAGGGTCCGGGAAGCCGTCGTTTTCGGAACCAACTTGGAACTCACCCGGGAGATCTCGACTGTACTGGGCGAAAAATCGCTTCATATCCACGACCGTATACACAACCAGTCCGTCGATCGTTCACCCCTGATGTTCGTATATCATTGCAATCCCGGTTTCCCCGTTCTCGACGAGGGCACACGCGTCGTCATCGACAGCGAAAAGACGACCGAATGGCTCGAAG
>JAPPBT010000018.1 GCA_026702745.1 Gemmatimonadota bacterium | reverse complement strand
TTCTACCGGGGGCGCGACGCGACGATCCTGGCGGCGAACGAATCGTTCGAACGCGTCGCGGCATTGATCTGGACGAATGACAAGCGGTTTTCTTTTCCGATTTTCTCAAACACCTACCAGCGGGACTTCCGCGAAAGCTGGTTGAATTTGAAGTCGCTGAAGCCCGTCGAACGCTTCCAGACTTTGCTTCCCCTGGCCGAGGCGGATGACCTGGCCGCACTGGACCTGCGCCGGGACACGGTCGCCGCCACGGGCATGCGGATTCTCTGGTTCATGACGGGTGTGGCCACGGGCGAAGACCCGATGGGCGGGATCGCACAGGCCTTGCGAAGGGCCTGGGCGCCGGACATTGAAGGCGCGGCGGAGCTGATTAATACGACCCTGGTGCTGTTCGCGGATCACGAGTTGAATGTCTCGACCTTTACCGTGCGATGCGCCGCATCGGCGGGAACGACGCCCTACAGCGCGGTCTGCGCGGGTCTCGCCGCACTGCGTGGCTACAAGCACGGCGCGGCCAGCGAGCGCGTGGAAGCGCTGTTTCAGGAGGCGGAGTCGATCGGCAGCGTTGAACGTGCGATTGCAAATCGCTTAAGGCTAGGTGAGAAGATCCCAGGATTCGGGCACGCCGTTTACCGCGACGTGGACCCGCGGGCAAGCCTCCTGTTGCGCAAGCTGGAGGATCGGTTTCCGGGATCAAAGGACCTGCTGCTTGCGCGGGAAATCATCGAAACGACCCATCGGCTCGTGCCGGATCGGTACAACATCGACCTGGCCCTCACGGCACTGGTGCGTGTCCTCAACATGCCGGAAGGCAGCGCCATGGCCCTGTTCGCCCTGGGCCGAACGGCCGGCTGGATCGGACACGCGATCGAACAGTATGAAAGGGACCAGCTCATCCGGCCACGGGCCAGATACACCGGGTTGCGTCCGCCGCAGATTTCCGAATCCTGAATGGAGTCTAAAAAACCGGCCCTGTATGCGACTGTTCACCTTTTCCCGGGAACCTGTAATTGGCCACGGTAGTTTAACAGGGTAGAGACGCCGTCAACCTCGACGTGTCTGGGAGGAAAGGCCATGATCGGGATCTGGGTGTGCAAGTGCTTTTCTTTTTTGCAAGACAGGCTGTCTCTGGACGGGTTTGTGGATTTATGCGGTCTGCACGTCAACTCGTTGTCTCGCGAGATCCTGCTGCCTGTCTCCTCATCTCCGGTCACTCGCGTCGACGACATTCCAAATACCATACTCGGGTTGCCAGATGTCATACGAAGCAGCTGGCAGTCGAGATCCCCTCCGTGACCACATCTCCGTAGTTCCTTCCTGTTCTCATTCACACAGCAACAAGGGAGCTACCCATGTCACGGTCAATCCTGTTTACCTACTTTGTGGTTCCTTTACTCGCGGTCACGCTCGTGGCAGTCTGGATCGGATTCTCCGGTCCCACGCCGTCACCGCAGGTGAAGCAGTCGACGGTGCCGTCGTCGCTGGCGCAGCATACGCTGTCGGCTCCGGCCACCTTCGATACGAAGTACCTGGTTCGGCCCGTGCACCATGGTCCTAACCACCCTCCGGTCGTAAACGACCCGATCTATGATCGTTCTCGCGTCGTTCAGTTCCCTGCGGGTCCCGGGATGAGCCTGGAGTTCGAGGGGGATCCGGCGTCGGACTATGAGGAGGACGTTGTTACTTACCGGTTCGGAATCGCGATTCCCGGCAGGCTGGGCATTCGATCCCCCGAGGAAGCGCTGCTCTGCGTCGATCGGTATGGCAGTCGATTCATCATCCGGCCCCGAAGTTCCGTGACGCCGGCCGAATTCGCTTCTGTATACGGGAACGTCGGTATCGTCGCCGTACTGCCGGCGGTCATCTACGCCAGTGACGGCAAATCAGAAAGCAAACCGGTGCTGTTCAACCTTACGCTGGTGTATGACGCATACACCGGGAAGTCGTCTCAGTCCGAATCTATGGGAGAACGTCCTGGTGAAACGTCCGGTACCTTTGACCAATTTGCAGAAGGATTCAATTCAGTTGACGGAGCGTATGCAAAACTGACAAAAATCGCGGATGTTTCCCGGGTTTGGAGGCTAGATCCGCCGTCGCCGTTCACCGGAACGGCCCGGTCGCTCCAGACCACGAGGTGAAGGGGCGCCTCGAGGGGAAGGAGCGCCTTGAGGTTTAAGGGGCGCCTCGAGGTAAAGGGGCGCCTCGCATCGTGAACCGGCTCTCAGCGGCCAGGCATGGCCCCGTGAATAGCGCGGGGCCATGCTATCCCTGACCTCCACAGAAGAAAAGCAGCTAGATTCCGCCGACGACCTCGACAGACGGAACCAGCGTCCGCTGCACCAATGTCCATGTCTCCGGATTGTTGGCGCACAGCAGCCCTTTTCGGTCATCCACCGGCGAATACTCAGTTCCGTCCAGTCTTCGAACGAAGCCGCCGGCCTCCTGTGCGATCAGGACGCCGGGCGCGTGGTCCCAGACCAGGGTGCGATAGAAGAAAAGAAACTGCAGTTCATTTTTCGCGAAGGAGGGATAGTTGTACCCGGCGCACCGGGTGCGTTCTATGAATTGGAAGTGATCCTTCGCCGCTTCGGCGGTGGACTTGAGCGCATCCGGCAGATACCACGTCATGGCCACGCCGCGGGCGCGATCCAGGGAAAGGGGTGAAGGATCGACGACCAGACGCGTGGATTCACGGGCCAGGCGCGAGGAATCCGCGGCCAGGCGCCCACCTTCCTGAACGGCACCACCAACCTGGAATGCGCCACCAACCTGGAAGGCCCCGGCCCCCCTTTCCGCACTGGTCAAAAGGCCGTCAATCGGGTTGAGTATCCACGCTCCAATGGTGATGCCAGTCTGAATAAGGCAGACCATGATGGCGAATTTCGGTTCGCCCACTGCGAAGTACCGTGTGCCGTCCAGGGGGTCGATCACCCAGACTGGCGCATCCGTATGCAGCGCGGCCAACAAGTCGGGATCTTCATGGACGCTTTCCTCGCCCAGGACCAGCGAGCCGTCGATCAATCCGGGCAGATGAGATGACAGGAAGACCTCGCACCGGGTATCCGCCGACGTTGTCAGATCGCCCGCGCTTTTCTCGGTGACGTCGTCCCGACCCAGGTTTCTCCACAGCGGCATGACGATCTGATCGGCCGCCACGCGAAGGAGGGCCTCGATCTTGGCGTGAGGGATGTTCATCGGGAGACGTTCATCTTTCTATGCCAGCGGCCTTCCCCAGACAACCCGGGTCTGCAGCTGGAACTGGATAACCCCTTCGTCATCGGCAAAGTCTGCGAGGATCCGGGAAAGTTCGGCGTCGAATGCCCGGACGTTGCTGTCCCCCATGTGTTCCCTGGTCATGCTCTCTCTTGAATGGAACGACGCGACGTAGTCGTCTACAGTCTGGGAGAAGCCAACCGGGACTGTCCTTCTGTCTCCGGCCAGGAGCAGGTGGTTGCGATCCACAAGCTCCTTGATCAGGTCGATCTGTTGATAATGGCGATTGGTGGAATATCGTCGAATGAGTTCGCGCTCCGCGACGCCCCAGGGTGGATTGAAGGGGCGATCTCCTTCAACGATCGCGACATTCCCGTTCGGTGTCAGTAACTCATGAAACTTCCGGAACACCACGCTCCAGTCCATCCAGTGAATGCTCGATCCGGCGGTCACTAATGCGTAACCCGGTGTCAGCTCGACTTCTTCCACTTGGGCCAGGACCCAGTTGAGGCTCGGATGTTCGCCCATGTCCAGCGACCTGCCCACGCGGATCATCTCGCTGGAGAAGTCGACCGCGTCCACGCCCGTCACGTGGTCGACGAGCAATCGTGCTATCCTTCCCGTACCGCACCCAACGTCCAGGACCCGGCCTCTCGATGCTCCGGGCAACCTCAGGAGTATCCTGTAAGTTTCCTCCGGATAAGGCGGTCTAAGCTCGTACGATTCCGCCATGCTTCGATGCTTGAAGCGGGCGGCGTATGCGTCCTGGTACTGAGGCGGTCTGGGCGGATTGCGGTTCAATACTGACTCCGTGGTGGGGACCGGTTTCTGCGAATCCGTCGGAGTGTCGCTCGCGTGCCTGTTTCTATTTAAAAACAAATTCGAACACGCTCTGCCAGGTCCCCAATTTCTCTCGGTCGGGATGCTCGAGACCATATGCGTGGAAAAACGGGGAGATCCACTCTTCGCCCAGATTTCTCTGTATCGTCCAGCTCGCGGACACGAAATCCAGGTACCGGTCGCCGACACCCGCGAAACCAAGGTCTATGAATCCGGTCAGCTTGCCGTCCGTGAACAGGACGTTGGGCAGGCAGTAATCGCCGTGCGTGAAGACCAGGTCTTCCTCTTCCGGAACGGCCTCCTTTATATCAGACAGTTTGTCGAGAAGAATGGTTCGGTGCTCGCCTTCCTTTAATTGGTCGTCCAGCGCACCGCTTTCGATCAACCCTTCCGCCCACTGAAAGAACCGCGACATGCGCCAATCCATGGGACAGGATCCGATGTCCAGCGCGTGTACATTGCGCAGGCCCCGTGCGAACTCCTCCACGAGGCGCGCTGGATCGCCGGTCGCTTCCGGATGTATCCCCGATACGCCTTCCATCTGCGTCATGAGCAGGTACTGCATATCGCCTTCCACGTGAAAACACCGGTATTCGGGCACGGGAAGTTTGTCCTGCAACCACGTCAGAGCTATAGTCTCCGCCAGCAGGTCCGGTTCCTGCGGCCTCAATCGGACGTCTCGCGACTTCAGGACCAATCCGGGTTTCAGAGGATGCGTGTAGAGGAATACGTCGGAGCAGGATTCGGTCTTCAGATTGCGGCCGTCGGATTTATAACCCCTCAGGCGAGCGAGGACGGGTTCGGGAAGGTTTTTCGGAGTTGGCGGATGGGAACTCATGATTCACATGGGCTTCTTGTAGCCGGGCCACATCACTCCGCCCTCCACTCCCCGTCGAATCCCGTATAACCGTCGGTGAATTGCTTGAGGTGATCGGGAAGCCGTTCGGCGAGGGCGGCGGCGGAAGCGGGAAGGGGCCACGGCGCGTCGATGCGCCACGTTTTCGGGCGGAAACCGATGCCACAGGAATAGCGGCGCTCATGGGTGGCCATGTTGGCGTGCCAGGTGAGCGCGGCGAAGCAGATCAGGTCGCCGGGGTCGGCGAGGACCGGGACGCAGCCGGGTACGGACATGGGGTCGTAGGGCGTGTCGGGCGTACCGCCCTCCGGGTACAGACCGCTCCGTTCCGGTCCCATGACGAACCCTTCGGGGCCATCCCATTCGAGATGGTTGGACTTCTCGATGACCGCGATACCGCTTCGATCGGGATGGCTTCCGTTGAGATAGAACCAGCAGCCGCTGGGGATGGGATAGCGGTTGAGGACGTCATTGGCGCGCTGCGGTTTATCGATGTGTCCCCGGTGATCCTGGTGCCAGCGGCCCATGCCCTCGCCCGGCGTGCGCAGGATGGCCGCGGAGCGATGCAGGCAGAGGTCGGTTGTACCGTGCACGGTGCGTATGAATCGCATGTAGGCCGGGTTGTCCACCAGGTCCCAGACGGGCTCGCTGTCCTCGGCGAAGGACATGTGGTACCGGTTGGACGCCGGGGCCAGGTCGCCCTCCGGGTCCAGGTGCCGATTGATGGAGTCCTTCAACGCGGCGACCATGTCCTGATCGATCAGCTGCCGGATGACGCAGAAACCGTACTCATCCACGCAGGCCAGGGCCGCCTCTATATCGTCACGGTCGAAGTGATAGTTGTAGTCGGGCATGGTGTGCTTCGTCGTGTCACGTTCTGACGTCCTGCAGAAACCGTTCTACCTCACCGGGATGGTCCACTCCGGCATACGGCCCAATTTCCTCGGCGGCCTGTTCGAAAGCCAGCGTTTCTGCGGCGTTCTTCGACCACAGGGCCGCGCAGAACGAGACCCCGGCGGCCGTCGCGGCTTCCAGATCATCGACGGCATCGCCGACGTAGACGGTATCGGTAGGTGACGCGCCCAGGTTGCTCATCGCCTTGACGAGACCCTCGCAATCCGGTTTGGGCACGGATACATCGTCATCGAAGACCAGCGTATCGAACGCACCCAACCGGGCGTGTTCCCGGGTAATCTCCCAGGCGCCCCGGCTCTTCCCGGAAACGATACCCAGTTTGACGCCTTGGCTTCGCAACGATTTCAACATTTCGTCTACGCCGGGATACACGCCACCGAAGAACCTGGCGTGCAGCCCGCGGTAGTTTTCCAGGAATCTCCGATGGGCGCTTTCGACTTCTTCCGGCGGATAGAAATGGGCCATGAGGCGTGGTTCGGAATTCAGGCGGAGCGACAGCACTTCTTCCAGGGACATCAGGTTGTGTCCGGTCGCCTGCAGCGTCCGGACTACCGACCGTACATACAGGTTCAACGTGTCGATCAGCGTCCCGTCCAGATCAAAGAGTACACATCGTGTCATTTCGCGGGCGAAGGCCTTTCCGCGATGTCTTCCGACTTCACCCGTTCCAGCATCTGCGACATCTCCCGGACGAGTTCCGGATGGTCGCCGTACCGGTTTACCCGCTCCGAAATGTCCTTGTCGAGATCGAAGAGCTCGCCGGGGAAGTCGTGGGCGGTATAACTCCGTTCCTCCTTGAACCAGTCGGGTTCGCGGTTGTCGTCTCCGTCCGGGGCATCGATGAAGACCCAGTTGCCCCTGCGGATGGCGAAGTTCCCGTGGCATGCGTGGTGAATGGCGAAGTCCCTAACCGGATCACTGGTCTCCCCCCGCAGCAGCGGCAGCATGCTCACGCTGTCCTCGCCTTCGTCCTCCCGGAGTTCGAAGCCGGTCATCTCGGCGCAGGTCGCCATGAAATCGCCCAGGATGGTGAGCTGGTCGCAGACCGATCCGGCGGGTACGACACCCGGCCACCGGGCGAGGAAGGGGACGCGGTGCCCGCCCTCCCACACGTCGCGCTTGACGCCGCGCAGCTCCCCCATGCTGTAATGGCCGTGGCGGCGCGCGTGTTCGTAGCTCCCGCCGTCCGCGGCCGGTGCACATTCCGGTCCGTTGTCGCTGGTGAAGATCAGCAGCGTGTCGTCGGCGATTCCGCGGCGTTCCAGGGCCGCCATGATCTGCCCCACCACCCAGTCCACCTCGCACACGAAGTCGCCGTAAAGCCCCGATCCGCTCCGTCCGATGAACGGCGCGTTGGGCACGATGGGCGTGTGGGGCGACGTGAGCGGGAAGTAGAGGAAAAACGGATCGGGCCCGGAAGATTCGATATAGTTGACCACGCGGCGTATGAACGCGGGGATCATCTCCTCGAGGGACCAACCGGGTTTCATGATGCCGGGCCATCCGAACATCTCGTCGGGCTTGGGCACCGTCGGTTCCCCTGCGAGCCGGTCCTGCTCGAACCAGGTGTAGGGCGGGAAATTCGGCACGTCCACGCCGAAGTACGTGTCGAATCCGCAATCGACCGGTCCCCCGCGCATGGGCGCACTGAAATCGACCTGTCGTTCCCGCTCCTCCCGCAGTTCCCGATCCAGCCTGCCCACCGCGGTACCCTCGTGGGCGGGCTTCCCGTCCAGGGTGGCCCATTCCCAACCAAGGTGCCATTTTCCGATGCACGCGGTTCGGTAACCCTGCTCGCGAAGCAATTCCGCCGCGGTGAGGCGTCCGGGCTCGATCAGGGGCGGATCGTAGGGCCAGAGGACGCTGTTCTGCAGGGGCGTGCGCCAGCAGTACCGTCCGGTCAGCAGCGCATACCGGCTCGGTGTGCACACGCTCGACGGGGCGTGGGCGTCGGTGAAGCGCATGCCTCCTTCGGCGAGCAGGTCCAGGTGGGGCGTCGGGATCTTCGAACCGGGGTTGTTGCACCCCATGTCGCCGTATCCCATGTCGTCGGCGAGGATGTAGATGATGTTGGGCGTGGAATTGGGCATGGTTAGGTTTTGGCGTTAGACTATACGGTCTCGCAACTGCTAGTTGATTCGGCCGTTGCAAGCACAGGTGCAGACCTTGGCGGAGTCGTTGACGAAGAGGTTAGCGGATTCATCCTGTACCTAATATGTCGATCGATTAAGTTAATGACAAGTTGCAAGGTCGCGGACGAATCCTGAATCTTACCTGCGCGGATTTGAATCCGGCGCGGCAACTTGGATTGCCCTGGGTGCGGACCAGACCCGGACCGTGTCGCTGGAGAACCGGAAATGAGACTCAAACACGATGACGGCTGGAATATCCCGGCGGGAAGCCCCTTCTATCCCCCGCTTCCGGCGGCCTATCGAAACGTGCGGTTCCAGTTCGTTTTCTTTCACGCCGCACCGTCCGCTGTACAGAGTTTTCTCCCGGAGCCCTTGCAGGCGGCAGAAGACGGTTTGTGCGTGGCCTCCGGCCTGGAGGTGCCGGATTGTAAAAACTACGGCCCTTTCGAAGAGTCGTTTATCGTGATGAAGTGCCATTTCCGGGATCAGACCGGGTTCTACTGCTCCCATGTGTTCCACAACGGTCCCGCCGGAATCGCCGCGGGCCGGGAGATCTACGGGACGCCGAAGGTGTACGCGGACTTGAAGGTGACCCATGCGGACCGGTCCATGGTGACAGAGACCTCCTACGGCGGCGTGCCGGTGTTGCGCATCGCCTCGAGCGTGGATGCCAGCGCTCCAAAGGATGCCGGATCCGACAATGATTCCGGTGGCGGCAGTGAATGCGGCGCCGCGCCCGACGCCGGTGCCGCGCCCGACGCTTGTCCCGCGCCCGCCACCGATGCCGGCCAGGACATCATGCCGGCCCTGACCCCCGCCTGGCGCTTGAAGATCATACCCCGGGCCGACGGACCGGGACCCGCCATCAAACAGTTGATCGACTGCAGCGAAACGACCCGGGAGGTGGAAGTGCACGCCTTCGCAAAGGGAAAAGGTTCCATCGAACTCGGTGCTTCCCCGCGGTGCGACCTCATCCCGCTGAAGCCGCTGGCATATGGCGACGCCTTCCACCTGGAAAGCAGCTATACCGAAGGATACGCGCGGGTCGTATACGACTATCTGTGCGAGAATCCGTAACTGATGGGTGACACACTGAAGGTCGGCATTCTATACCCGCTCTATTCCGCGGAGGACGACTACCCTCGCCTCGCCGCCGTGCTGAAGCCCGCGGTGGATGTCCGGGTGGTCCATACCGACAGCCCGAACCTGCATCGTATCGACGAAACGCAGATCACCGGAAGCCGGGAATACCTGCTCGCCGGGGTGGCGGAGTTGCGTCCTCAAGACATTGACGTCTGTTTGTGGGCGTGCACGAGCGGGAGTTTCGTCTTTGGGTTTGAAGGCGCGCGGCGACAGGCGCAGGACCTGGCCAATGCACTCGGTGTACCGTCATCGAGTACGTCGCTGGCGTTCCTCAGTGCCTGTAAAGCCCTTGGACTAAAACGGGTTGCCGTCGCCGCGACCTACCCGGAAGCGCTGTCGAAGGCCTTTCACACATTTCTCGAATCGGATGGCCTCGAGGTGGTCCACATGGGGTGTCTCGGGGTCTGGACGGGGGATGAGTCCGCGCTCATAGAACGAGAAGAGGTCCTGCGCTTCGCTCGAGCTAACGATCATCCAGACGCTGAGGCGGTGCTGATCCCCGACACCGCACTGCATTCCGCAGGTTTTCTGTCTGAACTCGAGACGGCGGTCGGCAAAACGGTGCTGACGGCAAACCAGGTGACGATGTGGGAGGCCCTGCGGCTTGCAAACCGTCTGACGCCGCAGTCCGGTTTGGGACGGTTGATGGAAGTTGTCGCCTATTCAACCTTGAGTGAGGACGTTTAACAGGTAGCTAAGGAGATCGGCATGGATCGTTTTATTGAAGTGACCTTGAAGAAACGCGGCGTGAGCTGCATCGCACGGTTGCTGGATGACCTCGCGCCGAAGACGTGCGAGGCGGTGTGGAATGCCCTGCCGCAGGAGAACGATGCCTATCACGCCAAGTACGCAAGCAACGAAGTCTATACCCTCGTCCCATCCTTCGCGCCAAGTGAACCAGGTATGGAGAATCCCACCGTTACGCCGATCACCGGCGACCTGCTCTACTTCTTCTTTCCACCCGGCGCCGTCAACGTGCCGACGTTACGCGAGGCTGCCTTCAACACGGGTCTGGTCGACCTCGCGATCTTCTACGGACGGGACAATCTGATCCTGTCACCCAACATGGGACTGATCCCGGGCAATCGCTTCGGCGAGATTACGGAGCATCTCGAGGAGATGGTGGAGGCGTGCACGAGCGTCTGGCGAGAGGGATTCGCCGGAGAGCGGCTGGCGTTCACTAGGGTGGAGTAGACCAGGAACGGGCTTGGGCTGGGCAAGTTCAACTTGTGCCCAAAACCACGGGAAGTTCGGTTAACGACCTGATTTCATGGTCTGGTTCGATCCCGGTATCGTTCGTCTCACCTTCGCGATTCAACCACACCGCACGCACACCGACTGCTTGTGCGCCTTCGACATCCGTTTCCAGCGAATCTCCGACGTGTAGCAGGTGGTCCCGGTTACAACCTGCTCTTTGTGCCGCGATCTGGAAGGGCATTGGATCCGGTTTCTCGATACCGATATCCTGTGCATAGACAGCGAAGTCAAAACGATCTGCGAGTCCGAAGTATTCAGGGTAGTTGTTGCCGTTCGACAGCAGACCGAGTTTGAAGATCGGGCCGAGGGCATCAAGCATGGGCACGACATCCTCATAGGGCACAATGTCATTGTACCGGTGTTCCAGGTATACTTCGTTAAGACGTGTCGAGAGATCGGGGCCCGTGTATCCGACGTGATCCAGCATCCGGAGGAAGGACCTCCGCCGGATCTCGTCGAAGTCTCTCACGTTTCCCACGAAGTCTTTCTCTTCCCGATCGCGAATAGACCACATCTCCTCTACCATCAGGCTTCGGGTTCGCTCACCCGGTACGCGCTTTATCAGTTCATCGCGAACGGACTCCATGGATCGCATGATGACCCGGTCCGTGTCGATTAGGGTCTGGTCGACGTCGAAGGAGATTGTAGTGATGTTCAAAGTTTTCCGCATAGGTCTCGGTTATTTAGGATCAATCATAAGTAAAATAAATTTGACAATAAGTAATCATAATTTTACAATATGTCAAGAAGACACGATAAAACGTACACCGCATTTTACTTTTTTGACGAAAGAGGAGGCAGCAGACCATGCGTCAAGGTACTTTACGCTACTTGCTGGAATTCGGCGGTTCCATGCTGGCCTATTCAGCCGTTTTTGTAATGTCACTGATGTTTCTTAGAGAGAACCCCGAATCACCCTGGCGGGTCCCGGTAACGGTGGCACCGATGATCCCCATTGTGTTCATGATGCTGGCCGTGATTCGTTATGTCCGGCGTATGGATGAAATGCGCAGACATATACATCTGGAGGCGGTAATCATCGCGTACCTCGCCACCGTGATACTTTGTTTCAGCTACGGGTTTCTGGAGCACGTAGGTTTTCCGTCTTTCAACACGATGTGGGTTGGCGTTGCCATGATTTTTCTATGGGGCATTGGCCAGCTCCTCGCAATTAGGAAGTACCGATGAGAAACCGGCTAAAAGTGTTGCGAGCTGAAAGAGACTGGACCCAGGCTGAGTTGGCTAGTCGACTGAAAGTTTCCAGGCAGACGGTGAATGCCATTGAGAAGGGCAAGTATGACCCGAGCCTGTCCCTGGCCTTCAAGATCTCCAGAGTTTTCAATATGCCGATTGAGAAGGTGTTTTTAGAAGAGTAGGTTACAATTCCTTCGTCACCTACTTAGTCCCTGGGTGTGGTCGAACTTCGTGATCCGGACGTCCTGAAAGTTCGTCTTCGGTAATGTCGAGCACATAGTCCATAACTTCCACGTTGCAGACGTCACGATTAACTCACGTGAAGCATTTATGCTACTTAATGTTGTTCCGTATGCTGTACGGTCCAGCACGATGCCCGTTTGCCGATTATACTTCGACGCCAATACCACGAGGCTCAATCGCCGCCAACGCCCGCGCTTCTGACTGCATGGCATGATACAAATCCCAACGTAGTTGAAGATTTAGCCAGAACGTGGGCGACACGTCGAAGTACTTGGCCAGGCGCAGTGCTGTGCTAGGTGTAATTCCGCGACGGCCGTTTACCAGTTCGTTCACGCGCTGGTAGGGAACGTTTAGGGCGTCAGCCAACTCACGCTGTGTCAACTTCATCGGAATCAGGAATTCTTCCAGCAGCATCTCGCCCGGATGGGTTGGAATACGATCTGTAGGAACTCGTACCATAGTAAACTCCTCACAACCACGTTTGCATAATATCCTCGCATCCTTGGAACAACAACATGCCAGATTATAATGGCGTCCTGACTTTTTTCAAACAACCCTCCTACCTGATTCGTTCTACATATGAACCGATGCTCATTCGAGATCCCGCCAATCAGTGATCGGACCAGAGCATGACCGTAGATGATCTTTATGGGACCTATGCTTCATCACTTTCGGCACACGCTCGATATCTGACCAGGGACAAAGACCAGGCGGACGACCTGTTCCAGGAGACGTTCATTCGCGCCATGAAGCACATGGGACTGCTCGGATCCCTTTCGCCTCCCCGAAGACGGGCCTGGCTGTACCGAACCATGGGAAATCTATTCGTCGACAGGACGCGTGCCAGGCAGAGAGAAGCGACGTTTCTCGACAGGTGGCTTCGACTCGCGCAGGAGGAGTCGAGCAGTACCGCAGGATTGGAATCTCGGCCGGATGGTCATTCCGGCATGACGGTGACCGTGGCGGAGATCATGAAGCATGTGCCGGAGAAACACCGCGACCTTGTTCATATGCGTTTTGTCCTGGGACTCACGAGCAGGGAAATCTCGGAACGGACGGGCGTTCCGGCCGGGACTGTCCGCTTCCGGCTGCATGAAGCAATCAGAAAACTGCGCGCGCGGATTTCCCGTGTCACATAAACATGAAACTTAAGCGTAAAACCAATGACGATCCAGGAGGTATACGTCGTACGATCTCGATTAATTGCTCCCGACAGTGAATGCACATCAAAGGACAGGAGAAAAGCCATGAATCTCGAAAACAGCACCCCTCGTTCAGTCAGCATCAATTGCGGTACGCTGGATATGCGTGAGACAACGGAACACACGGCATCGAGGATCGGACATGTAAATACCGGTAACGTGCTGGTGACCGCCGAGACCAGGCCTCTGATAACGATGTTTTCCATTAATATGGGAAGTGTGATCGAAGTTCCTTTAGAAGTCAGGCTGAAGACCGTTCATACCAGGGAGATCATGGGCCGGGAGGCGTTCTCCGATGAAGGAGTCCCGGTATTCATCCTGAACTCGGGCAGCATAATCCTGGAACCGGATGTTACGGCAGAAGGCGTGGAACGTTCGTGGTATGGTATCCTCAATTCAGGGAGCATCCTCTATCCTGAACACGTAGAAGGCGCCATCGTGAACAAGTTGACGGATAACCCGGGGAGCCATTCTTCGTACCGGTCTTCAGGCCGTCTCGTGGTCGGTGACCTCCGGTTGGATGAAGTATACCTGGCTTCGATGGCCGACGGCACGGACATGGTCATCACGGGAGATCTCCAGATCGTGCAGGCCGTACCGGACAAACTGATCGATCAGAAAATCAAGACCCTCCACGTCCGGGGAGAAGTCTTCTGCTGTGAAGAAAACCTGTCTACGCTGGGATCCAGGTTCGATCCCGGAGCCGACACACCGAAGATCTGGGGGATACCGGAAGGTTTTGAGATCGTGGAGCACGAGTTAATTCTGAACTCCAGTAACATGCAGACCTGGAAGGCCAGAAGCATCTTCGCAACCGAAAACGTCACCATACACGAGGATGTGGATCGGGATACCCTGGAGAAAGCCCTCAACGGCCTCATATGCACTGGTATGGTCCTGTGCCCCGATGACCTGAGCGAAGTCCTGTCCAAAAAATGCGACACACTGAAAACCAACGTCGTATTCTATGACGGGGCGCTGTGGGTTGTGAATAGCACCGTTACGCTCCAGAAGTCACGGTTCGACTTTCTCGATGGGACGGCCTCTTTGTGCAACACCGGTGTCATCACCGTCGCAGAAGATGTCGATGCGCAGGTCCTGTACGATCATCTGGCGGGCGTCTACAACTGGGGCGTGATTAGTTGCAACCCGGATCAGAATGGCGCGGTGGAAGCAAGGATAGTGGTGAATGAGGGTGTAGTCGAAGTTACCTCCGTGGAGGAAGTCGATGGAGAGCCTGAAAAGGAGGACGAAGTGCTCAGAGACAATTCACGCCACATTAACGCTGGCTACTACAAGCTTTAGATAGCCCGGTAGGGCGCTTTGTTGTATTTTCGAAACAGCACCATGTTCAGAAACTACCTTACCGTCATTCTGAGGAACCTGCTCAGACACCGAGGCTATTTGGCGATCAATGTGCTGGGGCTGGCCATTGGTATAGCCTCGTGTGTGCTGGTAATGCTCTATGTGCAGGACGAACTCAGCTACGACCAGCACCACGAGAAAAAGGACCGGATATATCGCCTGGCAATATCCGAAACGGCCGGCGGCAAGCCGGATGAGTGGGCGATGTCGCCACCGCCCTGGGCCCCGGTACTGGCGTCGGAATTCCCTGAAATCGAACACTTCACCCGGATAAAACCACCGAACACCGGCTGGCTCGTTCGTTACGGCGACAAGCGTTCCTATGAGAAGTACTTCGTCTTCGCGGATTCATCGGTCTTTGACATTTTCACGATCCCCCTTGTCCAGGGCAATCCAGAAACGGCCCTGGCTGAACCACATACCGTAGTGGTCTCAGCGGCGATGGTGGATAAGTACTTTGGGGATGAGAATCCAATAGGCAAAGTGATCGCCGCTGACGACCGGTACATGTTTACGGTTACGGGAATCATGCGGGACATGCCGGAAAACTCGCATTTCCACGCCGACTTCCTGGCCTCCTTTGCCACCATGGCGGTGGATGGGATATACTTCGAGCCGACCACGATGCAGGACCTTAGCTCTTCCATGTACACGTATCTACTGCTCAAGGAAGGACGTGCCTCCGAAGATCTTGAGAAGAAACTCCCTCAGTTTCTGGAAAGACACGTCGGTGAGCAACTGAAGTCCCTGGGCATGGAAATGAGACCGTTCCTGCAACCGCTCACCGATATACATCTGCACTCCCACCTGAAACTCGAGATCGAAGCAAACAGCGACATACGGTATGTCTACATCTTCTCGTTGCTGGCCGCATTCATCCTGCTGATCGCCTGCGTGAATTTCATGAACCTGGCCACTGCGCGCTCCATCCGAAGAGCGCAGAAAGTCGGTATCCGGAAAGTACTGGGCGCCCACCGGGTCCATCTGATCAAGCAGTTTATGGGAGAGTCGGTCTTCTTCTCACTGATCGCGCTGATCGTTGCGCTGGGATCAGTCCACCTGCTCCTGCCACAGTTCAACCAGTTGTCCGGCAAAGCGCTGGAAATGGATTATCAGACAACGTGGCTGATACCGGCCCTCGGGACCATCGCTCTTTTTACAGGGATCGCCGCCGGCGGATATCCCGCGCTTGTCCTTTCCTCCTTCAGGCCGGTTGCCGTACTGAGCGGCGAATCAAAAGCGGGGGTCTCCCAATCCTTTCTGAGAAAATCACTGATCACCTTCCAGTTCATCGTTTCGATTATCATGATCATCGGAACAGGTGCTGTGATCGGACAGGTGGAGTACATGCGGAACAAGGAACTGGGTTTCGACAAAGAACACGTGGTAGTCCTACGACTTCCCGATAGAGAGGCCGTGCTTGGCTATCCGGTCTTCAAGCGAGAGGTCATGCAATTTCCTGAAATCGTAAACGTGAGTTCGTCGGCCAGCGTACCCGGGACGGCCCCTTCGCTCAATTCAATTCTACCGGAAGGATTCTCCGAGGATCAGATGCCTTTGGTTGCCACAATCTGGGCGGACTTCGACTTCGTGGAAACATTGGACATCGAGCTCAAGTCCGGCCGCTCGTTTTCGCGGGCTTTCACCTCGGACAACAACGCCGTCGTGATCAACGAAACAGCTGCACGGTCCTTTGAATGGGAAGACCCGATCGGAAAGACCTTCAGACATCCAGGCGCACCGGACACCGCTCCATCCAGGAATGTCATTGGCGTCGTGAGCGATTTTCACCACCAGTCGCTGCATCAACGCATCGAGCCCTTGATAATTATGTACTGGAGTGAAGGCAGGTTTATGGTGGTCAAGCTTCAGGGGCAGAACCTTTCCCGCGGACTTGAAATCCTGCACGCACAATGGCGGGAAACATATCCAGACCATCCCGCCATGGATTTCTATTTTTTGGACGAGGACCTGCAGCGACAGTATGTTGCCGAACAACGGCTGGGATCCGTTTTCGTCGCCGGCGCAGTACTTTCAATTCTGATCGCGTGCATGGGACTTTTAGGGCTGGCATCCTATTTGACTGAACAGCGGACCCGGGAAATCGGCATCCGCAAGGTCCTCGGCGCTTCGATTTCGAACGTCATCGTGCAGTTGTCCGGGGACTTCACGAAGCTGATCCTGATCGCATTCGCGATTGGCGCACCGGCCGGTTACTTCGGTATGCAGACGTGGCTCGAGAACTTTCCGTATCGGATAGAACTTAGCCAGTGGATATTCATGTTCGCGGGCCTTGCCGTACTACTGATCACATGGTTGACAGTAGGATACCACACCCTGAAGACCGCGACGGCCAATCCCGCCGATGCGTTGCGCGCCGAGTGAGACCGAGCAAGCGCTCGGTGCGGACCACGTATGGGATACCTCCTGCCACACATAGTCTCGGAATCTCTTGCTCCGGCTGTTTTTCGCCAAGTTGATGTTCCTTGACCTATCCAGAGTTACTTTTGGTCCTGATGCCCTATCGCGTATTGAGCTGCATCTTCCCTACAGAGCACTCGGAGGACGGTGCTATTGCCTGAAGACATGCGACTTGCGTGAAGCCCGGTTCTGTGTAGAGAAGTTCAGGGTTGTTCTGGGCCCAGCTGGATTCACTGCCAGTCAGTTCGCCTCATCCTTTGGACAGCCGCGTTCTTCTGACAAACGCACCTTCCTGATAACAAAGGCGAATCGATCATTCAGTATCCAATCGCGACAACCCCGGTTGTTGAAAAACTGCTCGTCAGCCTCGGATTGGATCACGGTCGGATCCATCCTATCACCGGCGGCTGGTCTTACTGGACCTTCGAAATCGGGCACGGGTGCCTCGGCGAGCATGCCGAGTCCTCGACTTCCGGCTGGATCTTTCGATTTCCCAGAAACCGTGTCGTCGCGGAGAACCTAAGGAAAGAGCAGGCGGTACTGCCCGTAGTCGTCCCAAGGGTCGAGTTCGCTGTGCCGCGTTTCGAGCACGTTGGTACCTGGCGCGGCCAACCCTATGCGGGGTACCGGCGGATTCCAGGTCGGCCACTGTCCGGTCCTCCATTTACCGGTGTTAAGCTGGTCGCTGATATGGCCGAATCCATAGCGTCGACGCTCTCCTCACTGCATACCATTCCCACCTCGCTGGTCGCCGAGGCCTGCGGCGTGGAACCCACCATCGAGGCGTGGAGGCAGCGCTACCTCGGGCTGAGGGAAACTGTCCAAGCCAGGATTGCGCCAATTCTGGACTCGCGCACACTCAACGCGGTCGAACGCGGTTTCGGTCGGTTTCTCGACGAGGAACTCGCGACGCTCAAGGACGTCGCCCTGGTGCACTGCGACCTGGGCTGTGAACATATCCTGACCGATGAGGGCGGGACGACCGTGACCGGCCTGATAGACTTCGAAGACGTGACCATCGGCGATCCGGCGATCGATTTCGTCGGATTATATGTTACTCACGGCATGGAGGCCGTTGAGAGGATTCGAGACGGCTACCAGCGTACGTCAGGCATCCAACGCGCATTGGACGTCCACTTCGTAAACAGGCTCCGCTTCTACACCTGGATGGCTTCCTGTCACGAGGTCATCTACGGATTGGAAGAAGGAAAATCGGATCTGGTGGAGGAAGGTATTACAGGGTTGCGGGCCCGACTCGGCCACGCCGGGTTGCACTGAGCGGCCGGTCCGGTGTTGACCGCGGCCATTTCATCCCTGCACGCGGCCACTGCGCTTAACTGTGCGGTCATTACTAAACGGCCATAGCATTGCAGCCATTCAAGGCCGCCCTACTCATACCTCAGCGTATCCACCGGGTTCGCCCGGGCAACGCCGACGACACGGAAACTCACGGTAATCAGGGCGATGGCCAGGACGACCGCGCCGGCGGCGAAGAAGGCGGCGGGACCGACGTCCGCACGGTAGGAGAACAGCTGAAGCCACTGCCGCATGGTGAAGTAGGCGATGGGTGCGGCCAGTACCGTGGCGATCAGTACCAGGTAGACGAATTCCTTCAGGAGCAGGCTGGTCGTCTGGAGGACCGTGG
This sequence comes from Gemmatimonadota bacterium, assembly GCA_026702745.1. Taxonomy (NCBI): domain Bacteria; kingdom Pseudomonadati; phylum Gemmatimonadota; species Gemmatimonadota bacterium. The sequence continues at coordinate 118,103 of JAPPBT010000018.1, read as the reverse complement.
CGCCAAGAATCCTCCGCATGCCCACTTCCCTCGTACGCCGCGCCGACATGAACGAGGCCAGGCCGAACAGCCCTGCGCAGGCCATGAAGACCGCAACGGACGAGAAAACGCCGAAGACCTCACGGAGCGTCGCCTCGGCCGCGTAGAGCCGGCCGTAGTCCGCATCGAGAAACGAATACACCATGGGAACGTCCGGCATCTGCTGCTTCCAGGTTTCCTGGATCCATGAGACCGTGCCGGTCACGTCATCGGATCGGATTCGGATCGCGTAGAAGGGCAGGTTCTCCCTGGGCCAATGCCGGATGATCATCGGCTCGATGCGATGGTGCAGCGACCGCATGTGGAAATCCGCGATCACGCCGATGATCTGGCGATCATGCGCCCAGGGATGGCCGATGTGGATCAGGACCTCCTGGTCTATGGCCTCTTCGGGCGCGTTCCAACCCAGCTGCCGCATGGCGGTTTCGTTGATCATCACGGCTTCCTCCCGGTCTGCCAGGCGCGAACTCGACAGGCTCCGGCCGGCCAGCAACTCCATCCCGAATACCTCGACGAAATCATCGGTGATCGCCCAGTCGAGCAAATTCTGCGCTTCCGCCTGCGGCCGATCGGTGCGCCGCGTCCCCGTTGTGGCAAGCAGGCCCTTGCGTCCTGTGCGGCCGGGCAGCATGAGGGTGGTACCAACGCTTTCGATTTGGGGATACTGCTCGAGGGTTTCCCTGAAAACCGGATACTGATCCACGAAGGTCGGGAAACTGGAAGGTCCCACGAGCACCCGTTCCGGCTGCAGGCCCAGCCGCTTGCCCTGGATGTAGTCCAGTTGTGCGGTGAACACCCAGGTGCTGCCGAGCAGCAAGATCACCATCATGCACTGGCCCATGACCAGCAGCCTTCGCACAAGGTGGCGGGTTGCACCGGTCCCGGTCCTGCCTTTCAAGTGATCCGCCGGCGTGAAGGCCGCCGTGAAAAACGCGGGATAACTGCCGGAAACAAATCCCACCAGGAGGGTCACCGCGGCGATGCCTGTCCAGAACTGCCAGGACCTAAAGATGTCGAGGGCGATGGTCTTTCCCGTGAGATCCTGGAAGAACGGCAGACTGAGCGCGACGAGGATCAATGCGGTCACGATGGCGACACACGTGATGCCGAAGGACTCGCCCATGAACTGGCGGACCAGTTGCCCCCGGTTCGCTCCGAAGGCCTTCCGCAGCGCGACCTCGCGGTTCCGCGTGAGCGAACGGGCGGTCGCCATGTTCATGAAGTTGAAACAGGCCAGCAGGACGATGACGACGGCCAGGGCGCCGAGCAGCAGCAGGTACGTGCCGTTGCCGTTCTCTCCGGCCTCGTTCTCGAGTCGGGAGTAAAGGTAGATGTCGGTCAGCGGCTGCAACCGGAGGTTCATCGTGATGTTCTCCGCTTCCCACCGCGCACCGAACCGGTTTTCGAGCACATCCGGCATTTTCTGCGCGAAGGCGATGGGATCCACATCCGGCGACAGCAACAGGTAGGTATAGAAGGAAGGCCAATCCCACTGCTCCAGGTATTCCTCCCCATAGATACCGAACGACCCCTCGATCCCCAGGAAGAAGTCCGCCTGGAAATGCGAATGCCCGGGTAGATCCCGCATCACGCCGGTGACGGTGTATGGCCAGGTATCCAGCGTTACCGTCTTGCCGAGCGGATCGGCGCTTCCGAAGTACTTGCGCGCCATGGACTCGGTGATGACGACCTTTCCCGGACCCTGAAGCGCCTGATCGGGATTGCCCCGCACCAGTGGAAAAGAATAAACGTCCAGGACTTCGGGATCCGCCCAGAACACACGGTCTTCGAAGTACGATTGGTCTTCATACCGAATGATCCACCCGCCAAAGGGCGGACTGAGGCGGGCGAATGCCTGAACTTCCGGAAGGAGTTCCTGAATGGCGGGACCGAGGGCGGGGGTCGTTTTTGCATTGGTCCCGTTCACGACGCGGTAGATCCGATCCGCATTCGCATGGTACCGGTCGTAGGCCCGTTCGTCTTGTATATACAGGCCGATGAGGACCGCGCAGGCCATGCCTACGGCCAGATTCAGGATATTCAGCACGGCATAGGGTTTATGCCTGAGCAGATGCCTGGCACTGATCGTGAAGTAGTGTTTCAGCAAGGCGCGACTCCGTTACCGGACATGCAGCAGTTCTTTTATGTACTCGGGTTGCTCACGTGCTGGATTTCGTTGACGTGGTTTCCTACATGGTTACTATGGCAGAGATTTCCAGGTCTGAAACTTTCGATTACCGGAAATGCATCAGGTCAATTGAAGGAGTTGTTATGTACCTGACCATCATTTGTGTCATGGCATTGCTAGTGAACGGTGTTGTCCAAATCGATCAAGAAGAAACCGAGACAAAAGACTATTCTGCAGCAAACGCCCGATATGAAGAACTTGTGGAGCAACTGAAAGCAGACGTTTCGTCGGTGGATTTCGATGAATTGCGCAGAATATACGTGAAAACTGAATACTATGCGCCTTATTCGAGTTCAGAAACAAAAGACACGGCCAACATGAATGAGGGTATAAATGAGGAGGACTGGGGAAAATGTCTTGAGTCTGCGACACGTATACTGTCCTACAGTTACATAAGCCTGGATGCACACTATGGGGCCATGATTTGTTCAAGAAACAGCAACGATACCCAATCCGGTGATTTCCACGAATCCGTTTTGGATGGTCTGCTCGAGTCGATATGGGCAAGTGGTGACGGCAGGTCGCCGGAGACAGCGTTTTTTTGTACAAGCCTGCAAGAAAGATGGGCTTTCCTGGGGATGCACGGACTTGTATACAATGTCAAGGAGCTGGAAGTCCACGATGGCCTATATTTCGATGTAGTGCACGTAACAAATCTCGCAGACAGCAGTCAGTTTAAACTGTATTTCGATGTAACGACACCATTGAGACGTGGCCGTCGATAGGATTGGACAATTCAGGCCAAACGTGTTATTTTGCGGAGTCTTTTTTGAAGAACTACGAATTCCGTCCATCAGAAGTCCAGCGAGGGGGTAACAGGAAATGTTAGTCAAACTGGCGCTGCCGAAAGGAAGTCTGCAGGAATCCACCTTTGAGCTCATGCGCAAGGCGGGTTTTCATTGCACGGTCAGCAGCCGGTCCTATTCCCCCTGGGTGGACGACGAAGAACTGGAGATCATGCTGATCCGGGCGCAGGAGATCGGCCGTTACGTCGAGGACGAGGTCTTCGACGCGGGGCTTACGGGCAAGGACTGGATCGTGGAGACCGGGGCGGACGTGGTGGAGGTGGCGGAACTGGTCTATGCCAAGCATACCCGCCAGCCCCTGCGGTGGGTGCTGGCCGCGCCTGAGGCGTCGGACATCCACAGCGTCCAGGACCTGGAAGGAAAACGCATCGCCACGGAAGTCGTCAACATCACGGAAGATTACCTGAAGAAACACGGCGTGACCGCGAAGGTGGAGTTTTCCTGGGGCGCTACGGAGGCAAAGGCCCCGGAACTGGCGGACGCCATCGTGGAAATCACCGAAACGGGCGGTTCGATCCGGGCCAACAAGCTTCGGATCATCGATACCCTGATGGTGTCCACCAACCGGCTCATCGCGAACAAGACGAGCTGGCAGGATCCGGACAAGCGGCGCAAGATCGAGAACATCGCCCTGCTGCTCAAAGGCGCCATGCTCGCCGAGGAGATGGTCGGGCTGAAGATGAACGTGAAGCGTGCCGACCTCGACGCCGTGTCCGCCCTGCTGCCCGCGCTGCAGAACCCGACCATATCCCCCCTGGCCGATCAGGAGTGGGTGGCCATCGAAGTGATGATCGAGGAGCACACCATCCGGCAGCTGATCCCGGCGCTCAAGCGGGCCGGCGCCCAAGGCCTGGTGGAATATCCGCTGAACAAGGTGATTTACTGACGGTGGCCGCACCATGGATCAGAAGCTTCGAAAGGCCGACGCCCCCGGGGTGAAGTCAGCCGTCCGCGCCATGTCCGGTTACACCCTGGTCCAGCCGGACTGCCCGGTCAAGCTCAACCAGAACGAATGCCCCTTCGACGTGCCTGCAGAACTCAAGCGGGAGATCGTGGACGAGGCCCTGGCGAGCAACTGGGGCCGCTATCCAAGTTTTGTGCCCGACGAGGTCAAGGCGGCCATCGGCGAGCGGCACGGGCTGGATCCCGAGCACATCCTGATCGGAAACGGCTCCAACGAACTGATCCAGTCGATCTTCCAGGCTGCGGTCTCGACGGACGATGCAGTGGTGCTGCCCGCACCGACCTTCACCCTGTACGCGCTCATGGGCAGGATCGCGGGCGCTGACATAAGGACGGTACACCTCAAGCGCGATTTGAGCTTCGACGTCGATCGGCTGGTGGAAGAAAGCGCTCATCCGGACGTCAGGCTGGTGGTGCTGTGTTCTCCGAACAACCCCACCGGCTCGATGATATCACCGGACGATACGGCGCGGATTGCCGAATCGACCACGGGCCTGGTCGTGGTGGACGAGGCCTATTACGAGTTCGGCGGCGTATCGTGCATTGAACTGCTGGACCGTCATCCCAACCTCTTAATCACACGTACTTTCTCGAAAGCCCTCGGCGCGGCCGGCCTTCGGCTGGGTTACCTCGTCTCCGATCCTGCCGTGGCGCGGGAGATCGAGAAAGTCAAACTTCCCTACAACGTCAACATCATTTCCCTGATCACGGCACGAATGCTGATCGGCCAGGATGTACTGATCGAGGAACGTGCGTCGTTGATCCGGTCGGAAAGGCAACGGGTCTTCGAAGCCCTGCGGGACCTGCCGGGCATCAAGCCCTATCCTTCCCACGCCAACTTCGTCCTGTTCGAGACGGACCGGTTGGTCGCCGGGGTTTTTCACGGCCTCATCGAACGGGGCGTGCTCATCCGCGACGTCAGCCGCTATCCCATGCTGGAGCGGGGCATGCGCGTGACGATCGGACTGCCGGAAGAAAATGACGCCTTTCTCGAGGCGCTGCGGGAAGTGCTGGCCACGCAAGATTGAGTGCGTTCCCCCGAAGTCGGACGATTCCACATGCACGTCAGACAAGCCGTTCCAGAAGACACCGATAGCCTGCTCGAACTCATGAAGGGGCTGGCGCGATACGAAGACTACATCGACCAGTTCGCCGTGACGCGGGAGAGCATCCTCGAGCACGGTTTTGGGGATGAGCGGCTGTTCACCGCGTTCGTCGCCGAACACGAAGACGATCTCGTCGGGATGGCGGTCACCTATCCGATCCATTGGACCTACACGTTGCGACCGAAGCTCGTGCTCAAGGAACTGTTTGTCGCCGAGGCTGCCCGGAATATGGGCGTGGGGAAGGCATTGATGGCGTCGGTGACCGCGCATGCCCGGTCCATGGGTGCGTCCGAAGTAATCTGGACAGTCATGACCGGAAACGCCGACGCCGAGTCGTTCTACCGGTCCCTGGGGGGGCTGCCGGATCTGAAGTGGAACAACTGGACGCTGAGACTCGATACGTAGTGGTCGGCGGATCGGTGATCGCCAGCCCAAGATCGCCAAGATCGCAAGTCCAAGGTCGCCCGCTCATGATCCCCGGCAGTTACTTTTTCCGCGACCTTAGCCTTGCCTGAACGATGTAGATCGCGAGCGCCAGCACTCCACCGTAGATCGCGAAGGCGGGCGTATCCGCGCCTTGCTCGCCCAACATGAAATTGATCGCGCCGCCGGCCAGGATGCCGAACATCATGGCGACCAAAGCCTTCACGAACGCGGGCATTTGGGGCCGGGATCTGCGTTCTGTCATTTTGAATCCTCCTTTTTCACATCCTCCAATTCCGCTAGCCGTTCCTGTTGGGCCATCTCCAGCAGTCACTCCGGGAGTTCGGCAAGGTACGCGTCCACCTCGTCCGGGGCGTTCCTGGTCGGCTAGGCCTACTCATCGTCTAGGGCGATCGAGTAGGAGGTCATGGTCTTTATCTTCATGCTCGCCGCACTGGTGAATTGAACCACATCGCAGAAGGCGTGGGCCTGGTCCGAGTTCGATCGGATCACACCGTTGACAGCCGCCTCCCGGCCATGGGTGATGATGGATTCGATGACCAGGTCGCTCGTTCCAACGCCTTTCATCGCTTCTAGCAATGCGCGGATATTGTCTTTTCCCTCGATCACGCTGTCACCCACTAGGTTCCAGACGATATCGTCGCTCATCGGCGACAGGACCCCGTCGATATCGGCGTGCGCGAAGGCGGAGATGAAGTCACGCAACAGGGCCTTTTTCGGCGCGTTCTTGCAGTCGGGTTTAACGGTGATGTTGGGCATGACCTGGCCTTTCGATAATGGACCTGACATTCAGAGATTAGTAGACCGGCCCAGCAGACAGTTATCGACCGGACCAGCAAACTGTTTCAGTGTTCGATCAACGAATGCACGGCCTGGCGAACGGCGGACCACGTCACGGAACCCGGTACCATGAACTCGTGGTGTCCGGCGTTCGGGATGATGACGTGCTCGACAGGGTCACCGGCCGCGCGGGCCGCCGTGGCGTAGGCCTCACCCAGTTCGGGTGGAACGACCCAGTCGTGTTCCGTGCTGATCATAACCTGCGGAAGGCCCAGGGGCAACAAATCCGCGGGAGATCCGCACCTGAATCGCCCTTCCACGCGCTGCTCAAGCTCTTCGGATGATACGCCAGTACACCCAAGCAGTTCCGATACGACGCCTTGCCGGCACTCCGCGTCCGCTTGAGGAACAAATCGCTTCAGATCACCGGGGCCGCCCAGTACGACGGTGCCGCGCAATGGCAACGGGTCCGCGGTCCAGAGCGGGCTTTCCTCAGGCAGCCGGTGGCGTGCCGCCGTCCAGAGGGCAAGGTGTCCGCCCGCCGAGTGACCGATGGTGATGACGCGATCCAGGTCGAGGTCGTGATCCACGGCCAGCGTGCGCAGATGGTCCGTCGCACTCCCGGCGTCGAGAAAGGTCCCCGGCCATCCGCCGCCTTCCTGGTCCACGCACCGGTATTCGACGTTCCAGGTCGCGACGCCCTCGTCCCGAATTGCGTCGGCCAGCGCATCCGCGTTGCGCAGGTCCGCGTAGACCGAAAGCCAGCAGCCACCGTGCAGGACCACGGCTAACGGATACGGACCTCGCCCGGCCGGCAGCCGCAGTTCACCGAATTGGGGCGGCTCTGAACCGTAGGACGATCGGACATCCGCGGGCTTGCTCGGAAGCACGTTGACCCGGTCGGGGGTCACGAAGGGATGATTTTCGGAGGTGTATCTGGCGGTCATGATGGGAGGGTAGCGAGGAGAGTTACGACACAGATCGAATGTACAGGACACATACCGGTGTCGCCCGTCACGGTAGAATCCGACCCCGCTCCTCTGGCGTGGGCATCCTGCACGCGTCGCGCCTGCCGAACCAGCGGTACCGGTTGCGCGCGACGACGCGATATACGAAATCGCGCAGGGGACGTGGAAAAACGTAGAGCACGGCAATTAGCCGCCATGCACCGCCCAGTCGTACCATGGCGTGCAAAACGGCATTGGACTGTTCGAAACACCTGTCTGTATCGTGGAAAATGAATGATCGGGGTTCGACCGCCTCGCGGCCGGCCTGGTAGTCACCTGCCTTGCCGCCCTCGGGCTGGCGGTCCCCGTCCTCGCCGTCCACCCCCAGCAAGCGTCGGGCGGTTTCGCCCTGCAGTGGCGCGTACCGAAATCGGTGCCGGCTATCCGACCACAGCATAAAGTCGACGAACCGGTTGCAGAGGCCGCACACGCCATCGAAAAACAGGATCGGATGCCTGTGTTCCGACTCGCTATGGGCGGGCTCGTTCACCGGGCCCAGGTCTTGTTCTCGAGGACCGACTGGGTCTCGTAGATCGAACCGCCTCGTTCCGGTCCGGGCAGGGGCATGCGTACGGGCAGGTCGGCCATGCGCGGCGCGTTAGTCGGTTCGCCCCGGAGCAGGTTACCGTTGAAGGCTTCCCAATCGCCCGCTCCGGTGAGCGGCCAGGCGTCGGCGGCAGCGTACTGGAACAGAAGCAGGCGCCGCGGCGCGCCGGAATAGTTCGGCGCCGATCCGTGCAGTGTCCGGACGTGATGGATGGATATCCCGCCCGCGGGCACCTCCAGGGCAACGACGTTGTCCGGCGTGAAGTCGGGATCGTTCACCGCGCCGCAGAACCGTCCGTCCTGGTGGTGATCGTAGGTGGGACCTTTGTGGGAACCGGGAATCACCAGCAGGGCACCGTTGGCTTCGGTCATCTCATCGATGCAGACGCCCACGGCCAGGATGTCGTCGTTGGTGTGGGGATAAAAGGACCAGTCCTGGTGCCACTCCACCGGGCTGCCGTAGTCGGCGGACTTCATGTTCAGCTTGTTGCCGTTGGTCCGGATGCCGTCGCCGATCAGCTGCGCCACGATGTCCAGGATGCCGTCGTGCTTGATGGTGCGCATGTACACGTCGTGGTGATCGATCGGACTCTTGAGTCGACGCACCTGCGGATCGTGCGCCGAGTGACCGGGTTCGAGATCATAAAAATCCGTGTGCTCGCTAAAGGCGGCGGCCTTCTGGACGAATTCGTCCGTCACCCGCTGCAGGTCCGCGACTTCTGCATCGGAAAGTACTTTGTCGACAGTCAGGTAACCGTTCTCGTGGTAGAATTCAACCTGCTCCCTGGATATCATTTGGACCTCCGTAATGGGACTTTCGTCGTCCGCTCTTCGGCCTGATATCGACCGTCCCGCCCGCTCTCCGCGTTGTTCGTATTCGATGCTGCTCACTCTCAGCAGTACCGCTCCTCGTTCGGCCGCGGCAGGCGTTCTTCGACCGGCAGCAGGACCGGCCCGCCGCGCCGTGGATCGGAGAGATAGTAGTAGGCCGTGCTGGCGTAGTCGTTGCTCAGCTTGTTCGCATGGCCATGCTCGATGGACATGCGGAAACTTTTCTGAAACCGGATCGGATCTTCAATGTGATACCGGTAAACGGTGTTCTTGCCCTTGAATCTCCAGTCCGGGTTGCCGCTGTAAAGAATGATTCCGTGGTACGGCGCCTGGAACTCCGTCGTCGGGCCGTACGCGCCGTGATACCAGTCTTCGGTGCCCGTGCCGTGCAGCGAGGGCGGCCACGCCTCGCCGTCGATGAACATCATGTCGTCGCCTTCGCCGTACCAGTCGTTCGGGTTCCGCTGAAAGCAGTCGATGTCCAGGTGGGCGCCGCAGTAGATGCCGTCTCCCTCGACGTCGCAGATGACGTAGTTTTCCTTGTCGCTCGTATTCAGCCAGCGCGGGTCGTTCCGGTATTCGTCGGGCTTGAGTCCTTCCTCGAAGGCCCAGCCTTTCGTATCGGCTTCCCTTCGCCACTGTACGTGAAAATACGCCTGATCCGCCACCGCGTCAACGGTGGGATAGGCCTCGCAGTCGATGTAGAAGTAGTGGAAGTAGCCCTCATCGCCCTGGTTTTCCACTTCCAGCACGGCCTTTTCCTTGAATGGCATGGGCCACCATGCGTTGAATCCCTTGCCGTCCTGCGGGCTCATCTGCAGCGGGGCGGTGATGAAATCCTTGCGCATGCCGTGGCCCAGGCCGAAGAAATCGCCGATGGGACACTCCACGCTCGGTAACGCGCTGCCGTCCCAGTACATGCGCAGCACGATGCGGCGGCAGTAGTCCTCGGACGGGATCCCGAGCGTCATCCAGATGTGCTTGATGCAACCGGGCCCGTCGATCTGTCCGATGACGCGTTTCTCACCGGCCTCGATCCGCCAGGCGTCGGTGTTGGCGCCCGTCGTGTCCCAGCTCGAAATCCGGTGGCTCCTGTACGTGCGCAGCGTGGGCAGCGACGCCAGGCTGGTCTGACCGATCATGGATCCTCCTTTGTGCCGTACCGCGGCTCGTCCGGGCGCAGCAGTGCCGAAATTCGTCCGTCACTCTCCGTATTCAGGTTCGTCCGGCCTCGGCAGACGTTCTTCGACCGGCAACAGGCCGGGGCCGCCCCGCCGCGGTTCGGACAGGTAGTAGTACGCCGTGCTCGAATAGTCGTTGCTCAGCTTGTTCGCATGACCGTGCTCGATGGAAATGTGGAAGCTTTTCCGAAACCGGATCGGATCCTCGATGTGGTATCGGTAGACCGTGTTCTTGCCCTTCCACCGCCACTCGTCGTTGCCGCTGTAGAGGATGATGCCGTGATAGGGCGCGTTGTACTCGTCGGTCGGGCAGTAGGCGCAATGGTACCAGTCCTCGGTGCCGGTCCCGTGCAGCGACGGAGGCCACGCCTCGCCGTCGATGAACATCATGTCGTCGCCTTCGCCGTACCAGTCGTTCGGGTTCCGCTGGAAGCAGTCGATGTCCAGGTGGGCACCGCAGTAGACGCCGTTGCCTTCGACGTCGCATATGACGTAGTTTTCCCGCTCGCTCAAGTTCGCCCAGCGCGGATCGTTCCGGTAGGTTTCCGGCTTGAGTCCTTCCTCGTAGGCCCATCCCCGGGTGTCGGCTTCCCGGCGCCACTGCACGTGAAAATACGCCTGGTCCGCCACCGCGTCGACCGTCGGGTACGTCTCGTAGTCGATGTAGAAATAGTGGTTGTATCCCTCGGTCCCCTGGTTCTCCACTTCGATCACGGCCTTGTCCCTGAAGGGCATGGGCCACCAGGAATTGAACCCCTTGCCGTCCTGCGGGCTCATCTGCAGCGGCGCGGTGATGAAGTCCTTGCGCATGCCGTGGCCGAGACCGAAGAAATCGCCGATGGGGCACTCCACGCTCGGCTCCGCGCTGCCGTCCCAGTACATGCGCAGCACGATGCGGCGGCAGTAGTCCTCGGCCGGCAGCCCAAGCGTCATCCACAGGTGCTTGATGCATCCCGGTCCGTTGATCTCGCCGATGACGCGTTTCTCGCCGGCTTCGATGCGCCAGAAATCGGCGTTTTCTCCGGAGGTATTCCAGCTGGATATCCGGCGGCTGTCGTAGTCACGCATCGAAGGCAGCGACGCCAGGCTGGTCTGACCGATCATGGATCCTTCCTTTCAGGTTGATAAAGATACAATGAGTATACAAGACGTAACTTAGACGATCATCTCGGCCGACTCACCACTTCGGCATCCCCACCGTCACCAAAGCCTCGGTCACCTGCCCTAAAGGCCGTCCGCCCACGGTCAGGCTCAGCGCCACGGGCTGCCGCCGGCATCGCGTGCCATCCGGAACGTGCAGCACCAGGCGGATCTCCTTCTGTTCCCGCGGTCCCAGGGACAGGGTCACCGTCTCGCTCTGCCAACCTTCGGGGCCCACGAGGCGAATGCGGGCCGGCTGGTCCGTGGGGAAAGGATTGAGCACCCAGCCGCTGAACTCGATGGGTCCGCCCTCCGGTGAGTGGGCGCGATAGGGCACCAGCTTGCCGCCCTGGGACTCGGCGCCGAAGTGGGCACCGTCGTCCTCCAGCAGCATGAGGGTGGTGTGCACGTCGTCGAAGGCCTCCGCAGCCCGGCCGATCTCGGCGTACCATTCGGGTGACGTGCGGTAGGGACGGGTATGGCCCGTGATGACCAGTTCGGGCTCGAAGCGTTTCAGGTCTTCCAGGAACCGCTTGTAGCAGCCCAGGTCGAGCCCGTTCTTGTAGACGTGGTTGGTGAACATGCGCGCGCCGGCCTGGTAGCCCACCCCGCCCTCCGCGTCGAAGAAGGCCTGGTCGCCCGTGTGGGCCACGCGGGTTCCGTCGATCTCCATGCAGATCAAGGTGGCGAAGCGGGTGTGGCCCGACATGGGGTACAGCGTGATGGGGATGTTCTCCCATTGGACGGTCGTCCCGTTGGGGATGTGCCTACCCACCCGGATCGGCTCGTGCCAGAGACAGGGCCGGTCGTACTTCACCGGGTGCTCGAGCAGGTCGCTGAACTGCGTGCCCGCCAGGACCTCCGTCCCGTAGAGACGCTGGAGCATGGGGATGCCGTTGACGTGGTCGTCGTGGAAATGAGAGACGAGGGTCGCGTCGATCCGCTCGATCCCGAAGCGCTTCCTGAGCCCACTGATCCCGTGCAGGATCGGGCGGCGATTGGAAACGTGCGACTTGGCCGGCCTGAAAATGGTTTTCACGTTGTAGCCGTAGTCGATGGACATGACCTTGCCCGTGTCGCTGAGCACGAAATGGGTCTCCGCGCCGGCGTACTTCGAGCGGTAAAGGTGGGGCAGGACCTCTTCGATATCGTCCTCGTCCGGGTCCTCCATCGGTTCGGCGACCCCGGGCTGGATCTCCTCGAGGCGCTTCAGGTTCGCCTTGAAGGCCGCGATGGCGCCGGTCGGGTCCTCCACCGGGTCCCCCAAGCTCGGGAGCAGCCGATCCGCCCCGGCCTCGAGCAGGCGGTTGACGGCGTGGTACAGGTTCCACGTACCGGTGTAGTCGTTGTAGTCGTACTGCAGGGGCGCTAGGCGGGTCGTCTTCCCGGTCCCGCAGATCACCTCGCCGACGAACCCGATGCGCCGGCCATCGATGGTCACGACGTAGCTGCTCGCGCCGTTCGTCATGCCGGGCGTGGGCACGACCTCCCACGAAAGCCCCGCGATTTCGCGCGTCTCGTAATCCATCAGCCAGCCGTCGACCGGCACGGACCGGATGGGCGAGAAGCGGTCCCACCGGTTGTCGTAGGAGTTCCAGTGCTGCCGTTCTCTGAAGTGCTGTTCCGGGTCGACGAGATACTCCTGGTCCCAGTATGGTCCGAGTATCCGGACCCCCTTCTCGCGCAACCTGATGGCGCCGTCCGTGTGGTCGCGGAAGTGGTGGGTAAGGAGGACCGTCACCGCCCTGCCGCCCGCGATCTCGTCGAGATGGTCCGCGGCCTCGCCGGTGCCGGCGTTGACCAGCACGACGCCCTGCGGCCCTTCGACGGCATAGACGATGCAGCTGTCCTGAAATCGGTAGATACCTTCTTCGATTCGTTCCCAGTGGGAAGGCATGGGGAAAATCGCTCCTTGGTTGGTTTCGGCCGTTCGTCCCGGTCGTCGGCCGGGTCGTCTTCCGAGTCTGTGGTCTCGGTCAGTGGCTGCCCGGTTTGACGGGATTCTGGCCGGTTTGACCGGTTCCCAGGTCACGCGGCGGAAACGCCACGCACAACCTCGTCCATTATGCACGTGAACGAACCCGCGGGCAACACTTACCGCATGACACCGGTACAAATGTATTGTAATCCGTCCCTGAAACGTATAAGTTCAATGCAGCGATTGCTTTATTCCCCCGGAAACCGATGCGCGCCGGTACGGATTCCGGGCCGCATTCGTACGGAAACCGATACGTGTTCCCGCCACTGCCGGGGTCCGATCTTGGCCGATGTCGAAACCCTATACGACCGCTACTTCCTCGAATACGCCACCTACGTCGTCAAGAACCGGGCGATTCCGGAGATCGACGACGGCCTGAAGCCCGTTCAGCGCCGCATCCTGCACACCCTCTTCGAGATCGATGACGGCAAGTACCACAAGGTGGCCAACGTAGTCGGCCAGACCATGCGGTTCCATCCCCACGGGGACCAGTCCATCTTCGGCGCCCTGGTCTCGCTCGCCAACAAGGACCTGTTCATCGACAAGCAGGGCAACTTCGGCTCGGTGCTGACGGGCGGCCAGGCCTCGGCCGCGCGCTACATCGAATGCCGGCTCACGCCCCTCGCCCGGGAGGTGCTGCTCAGCCCGGAGATCACGGAGTACGTGGACTCCTACGACGGACGCGCCCGCGAACCCGTGGTCTTCCCGGCCAAGGTCCCGGTGGCGCTCATCCTCGGCGCCGAGGGCATCGCCGTGGGCATGTCCACCCGCATCCTGCCCCACAACCCCATCGAGGTCATGGAAGCCCAGGTGTCCTGCCTCAAGGGCGAACCCTTCCTCCTGTATCCCGACTTCCCCACCGGCGGGCTCATGGACGTAAGCGAATACGAGGACGGAAACGGGCGTGTGTATACCCGTGCGCGGCTGGAGCCCCGGGACAACGGCGTGGTCATGGTCCGCGCGTTGCCCTTCGGCGAAACGACGGAAAGCCTGATGAAATCGATCGAGGAGGCGGCCCGGGCGAAGCGCATCGCGGTGTCCGGAATGACCGACTACACCACCGGCGACGTGGAGATCGAGATCCGGACGGACCCCGACGCGGAAAACGCGGAAATCGACGACATCCTGCGGGGACTGTACGCCTTCACGTCCTGCGAGGTCGCCCTCACCGCCAACCTGCTGGTCATCTCAGGCGGCCATCCCCGCGTGATGACCGTGACGGACATGATCCGGCACAGCACGAACCGGCTGCGGGAGATCCTCGAAGCGGAACTGAAGATCGAGGAGCGGGACCTGCGCGCCCAACTCCGCGCCCGCAGGCTCGAGCAGGTCTTCATCGAGAACCGGATATACAAGGATATCGAGGACATCGACAACATCGAGGGTGTATACGCCGCCGTGCGCGAGGCCATTGCGAAGTATAGCCCGGTTTCGACCACGGCCCGCGCCGTGGACCGGGGCATGATCGAACTCAACGAGGCGCCGCCGGAGATCCGCGACGCGGCCCGCAGCCTGCTGACGACCGTCTACCGCAGCCTGGATTTCGAGCACTACGGACCGAGCCGTGAGATGATCGCCCGGAACCTGGACGCGGTCGGCCATGGACCGGAGCCGCATCGACGCCTGGTGCGGTCGCTTTTGGCGGCGATCCAGCACGAACTGACCGCGACGCGGCGCATGGCCGCCGTGGAAGACCTCATCACGGCCGACAACCTGACGAAGGAGGACCTGGACCGGCTCCTCGACATCCCGATCCACCGCATCACCCGGTACGGTATCGACCGGGCCGAAGCCGAGATGCGGGAGATCGAAGGCCAGCTCAGGACGGTGCTCCACAACCTGCATCACCTGACGGATTTCGCCATCGATTTCCTGGAGCAGCTCATCCGCACCTACCGAGACGAGCATCCCCGCCGATCGGAGGTCAAACCCTTCACGCCGGTGCAGGAACGCGACGCCGCGGCCCGCGACCTGGTGCTCCGTTACGACACCGAATCCGGGTACATGGGCTACACCATCGAGAGCGGCCGGCCGCTCTTCAACGTCTCCCTCTACGACCGGGTCGTGATCGTGCGTTCCGGGGGCGTCGCGGGCGTCCACAATACCCTTGACAAAATGTATGTCGATCTCGATATCCTGTACTGCGCCATGGAGGAATCGGGCCGTGTGTTCACCGTCGCCTACCGCGATCTCGAAGGCTTCGCCTGCATCAAGCGCTGCACCATGGACCGCTGCCGGATCAACCAGCTCTACGAACTCGTGCCGGGTGATTCGGAGTTGCTGGATTTCACGGCGGAGGCTGATCCGGAGATTGTGTTGAGTGTTTTGGGTGCGAAGGCCGGGGAGGAGACTCGCGAGATCCTCAAGGCGAACGATTTCTCCATACGAAGCCACCGGGCGAGGGGCGACCGGATCGAGCGGACCGATATCACGACCGTGGAGTTTGTGACCAATAGCAGCATCAACCAGGAAAGGTGATCTACATGTCTTCATGGAATCTGTTGAGCTGGAACGTGAACGGGGTAAGGGCGGTGGCGAAGAAAGGCTTCATCGAGTGGCTCAAGGGGGAGGCGCCGGACATCCTGTGCATTCAGGAAACCAAGTCCCAGGAGTCGCAACTGGACGCCAAGATCACGGATGTCGACGGATATACGAGTTACTGGTCGGAAGCGGAGAAAAAAGGATACAGCGGTGTGGGGGTATACACGCGCCACGAACCCATCAGCGTCGAGAAGGGGTTCGGCGAGGAGCGGTTCGATTCGGAAGGCCGGACCCTGGTGTTGGAGTACCCCGATTTCACCCTGTTCAACGTGTACTTCCCGAATGGCAAGCAGAACGCCCAGCGGCTGCAGTACAAGATGGATTTCTACGACGCGATACTAGCCCACTGGGAGTCTCTCCGCGCGGATGGCAAGAAACTCGTCATCTGCGGCGACGTGAACACGGCCCACCAAGCCATCGACCTCGCCCGCCCCAAGGACAACGAGAAGATCTCCGGTTTCCTCCCCATGGAACGCGAATGGATCGACAAAATCGTCGATAAGGGCTACGTAGATACATTCCGGCAATTCGACGAAGGGCCGGACAACTACACCTGGTGGCACCTCATGTCCGGAGCGAGAAAGCGGAACGTGGGCTGGCGCATCGATTACTTCTATGTGACTGAAGACCTGATGCCCTCAGTCTCCAACGCGTGGATCATGCCGGACGTCATGGGGTCGGATCACTGTCCGATCGGGATTGAGGTGGGGGTGGGGTAAGGGTTATCGGAAGGGATTCGGAAACCTGCTACGGCTTCCCAGTACTGGGCAACTGCAAGGCGACGTCATCGAAAGTGTAAACAATACTCAACTCGTCGCCTGCGGCAGCCAGCTTTTCTGCCTTGCACACGATCAGGGCATCGGCGAAGTCCGCCTCCGTCCTTCGAAAGGTCTGCAGGGCGCTCCAGACCACCTCGTCATCCTCAAAGCACAAATTTGCATCTTGCAGCAGGTTATTGACCAAATCGATCAGGTCGGCCCGGGTCGCGCGATATCGGCGGCCGGCTAACGTCCACACCGTTTCCGCCAGTACAACGTCCGTAATGAGCACGCGCTCGCCGCCTTCAATCACGCGACGCGCACGTGCAGCCTACGCCTTGTCGTCTTTCAGGAGATAGCCCAGCAGGACACTGTTGTCGATGGCGATCAAGGCGTCTGAACCCGCTTCCCTTCTATCGCGTCCTGACGCGATTCCTCTTCTAAAACCGTCGGATCGCCTTCGAGATGTGCCAGGCATCCCCAGGCGCTACCGGGCTCCTGGCGGACTATGGTAATGCGGCCGTCGGCCACGAAGCTCCGGCACTCGTCGCATGGCTTGATGCCGACTAAACGGCACTGTTCAGCCGGAAGCGTAATCTGTCGATTGGCGCTGATTTTGGGCATGTTACGCTCCAGTGATTTGGATCGACAAACAGACTATCAGCAAGATAAAACACGAGATAATCCGGTTTCTCTATGACCATTTACTATAGAAGACTCGAGTTTCTGCGTATATCGCACCGCCGATCTTACGGTGTGGATGTCCATTTAAGTTAGCACTCGTAACTCAAACTTGTAAAGGTCATGAATTATGAACACAGGTAATTCACGAGATACAGAAAAGCTCCTGGATGAAGTGTTTTTCAAAGATGATAATATAAAAAGCAGGTTATTCGGTCTTGAAAGAACCGAAATTAGCATATACAAGCTGATCGACCATTCCTACAAGAGGATGTCGGAGTTCGATGCCGAGTTCCGATTTCTGCGGAGGGTAGTCTATGGACTGGGTACTGCGATCATCGGCGGGTTGATAACCATCATATTCCAACTGTGGCGGGGCTGAAAGGAATCTTCTTATGGTAGACGACAAAGGTCGGCTGATTGACCCACGAAAGGCAGAGATACTGAAATGCAAGATACTGGATCTGTTAACCGACGAAGAGATCGAGGTGCTTGGTATTGAGGTCGAGATCAGACTGAAGAACGGATATCAGGATAAAGTCTGGTATGCATGGAAGAATCCACTTCCATCTACATGACCGTCCGTGCCGGTGATGCACGGGCGGCGCAGTCTGCACTTTATTGAAACTTGGGGTCGCCCGTTCAGCATCTCACTCCGACCCGTTATTCGCGCCGTCCAACCTGCCCAGCGCCTCCTCAAGCGCAGCGGCCAGGACCCTGGGTTCGTCCGTCCCGATGCGGCAGGACTTTCCGCTCTTCATCTTCAGTTCCACCGCCTCCAGTCCCGATACGTTGTATAGCCAGCCCCGCGGCGTAAGCCGGATCCCCCAACCATAGAGCCAGGAGTTTCTGACCGGATGGCAGGACTCGATCTGATCCAGGGGGAACCGCTTCCGGATCAGGCCGATGCCGAAACTGATGCGGAGGTCCTGGTCATCGATCGTGACGGTCAGGTTGTGGAACAGCGCGAGGACACCGAGCAGGAAAATCAATATCATCCACGCGAGGGGTGCCGCTCCGGCCAGCCATGTGGGCAGAATGACCAGCGGCAGGATGGCGATAATGATGACGACGTTGACCGTGCCGAACTGGGTGTGGCGATAGGTGCTCATTGCATTTCATCCTGCCAGGGTTTGATCCAGAGACCCGCCAGCCTGCCGTCCCGGTCGAGGACGACGCGCACTTCGGGTGGCCGGGACGCGGCCCCGTACCGCCCTTTGAAGCGGTGGATCAGCAAATGCGGCTGGCTGTCCATGTATCGGGTTTCGATGTAGTCCAGGCCCTCGAAGGCACCGAACAACAGCCGGATGGTCTGGTGGTTCTGGCGTTGTACCTCCGCGGTAAAGCCCACGCGAAAGTACTCGGCGGCCTCCTCCGTACTCAGGATTTCGAAACGGCCCTGTTCGTGGCCCTCGAGGATTCGTGTGGCCAGCTGCGCGGCCCGATGGTGCTGATCGGACTGGACGGGTACGCTGGCCACGGGCTGAGGGGCGATGGTGCCCTGCAGGAGCTGTCCCGTCGCACCGGTGGCCACCTCGCCCACGGCGATGGCGGCGATGAATGTACCGATCGCCCAGCCACCGGCGACATTGCACGATACGGCAAAGCCTCGGTACATCAGAAGCACGATCCAGACCAGCAGCAACACCATCACCGTACCAATCGCAGTGAGGCCAGCAAGCTGTGCGACCGAGAAATCAGAAGCACCCTGTGCAATCAGAGAGGTCGTGAGGTCGCGAAAGGGCGGTGACAACACGATGAGGGCCACGAGCAGGCCGGGCGCGCGCGCCAGTGCCTGAGTGCCGAAGACGTCGATGAGGCGCACGCGACTGCGGCTGAGTCCGCGGCCGGCGAGGTAGAGCAATGCGCTGGGTATGATCCACGCCGTAAGGCCCTGCGTTATGGCGAGCCAGATTGGCGTCGGCGTCGAAAGCTGGAAGGAAATCGTGCCCGTGTATCGGTAATCGAATGCGCCGCCGAGCCAGGCGGTCAAGACGATACATGCCAGTCCCCAGGCCAGCGCCGGCCCGCCGGCCAGGTAGTGGAAGGGATTGAACAGCCATGTGCGCCACGTGCGCTGGACTGAAGTCGTGCGTTTATGGGAATCGAGGGTGTGGGAAGCGTCCAAGACTGGCGTCCTTCTATCTATTGCGAGAAGCTACTTGCTTCGCCGAGTTCTTCCTCTGGTCGATCAGCCGCCGCCAGCGAATCCAGATGCTCGACCAGGTCATCGAGGCGGTTCCGCAGCGTGGGGTAGGAGACGCCGTAGTGTTCGGCCATGTCCTTGAGATTGCCGCCGGTCTGGAGGAAGCAGAGCACGAAGGCCTGATCCTCCGGGGCAAGCCGGGCTAACGGAGGCAGGTAGAAACCGCCTATCACGGCCGTATCGCACTCGGTGCAGTCCAGGCGGGTGACCTTCACCGCCGCGGCACAACCCGGGCACTGGGCGGGTAAACGCGGGTTCGGAATCCGATCCGTATCTTTATTCAAATCGCTATCGCTGGTCATAGGATATCCACGATTCGTTGTTCTTTCTCACTTTCGTTAAAAAGATAAATCAGTGTTCATATAAACGCAAGTGGATTTTATATAAACCAAATTTAGATTTTAATTATAGAAAATCAAAATCGTATTTGTGATGCGATGAGATGATCGCAAACATGATCTCCGCCGTGCCAACCGCCTTTAAATAAAGTAAAACACGAGATATCTCGAGCGCGTTACTACTGAAACATTTATAGGGCGTTGATCCGGAGGATTCACGGCGCCGATCCTCCAAGGTGGACTTCGGTACGAGCGAGTCAGAGAGCAGAATGCAACCCGAAGGCGTTGTCCGCGCCCGGTTTGCAATTCGGTATGATCAATGAGTCTCAATACTAACCCAAAAGGACAGGTGCGATGAACAATCCAAATAGCAAACGACCAACCGGCGGAACCGGGATGAGTTCGCGGGAAATCGAGGCGTCCATCAGGCGGATCGAAGATGATCTGTATTTCGGGTCCGACAACATCATGATCCGCCTGACCAGGATCGAGGAGAAGCTGGAGCGTGTCGTCACACGTGACGACCTGAAAGCATTCGCCACCCGTGATGATCTGAAAGCGTTTGTCACACGTGACGATCTGATGGTATTTGCCACAAAGGAAGATTTGAAGGCGTTTGCCACGCGGGAAGACCTTGCAGAATTGAGAACGGAAATGATCGCCCTAGTTCACACGCAATTTCGATGGACAATCGGCGTTGTTGTTTCCTGCATGGGGGTCATCTTGGCCGTATTGAAGCTAACCTGAACACACAGAAGTAATTGGGAGGGCCTCTAGACGCAAATGAACCACTCAAAAAACAAACGCAGGACCGGCAATACCGGGATGAGTTCACGGGAAATCGCGGAATCCATCAGGCGGATCGAAGGCGATCTGTACTACAGTTCAGACAACATCAAGATCCGATTGACCAGAATCGAGGAGAAACTGGAGCATGTAGCAACGCGTGACGATCTGGGTGTACTGAGAACAGACATGGAGCGGATGAGAACGGACATGCTGGCCCACTCGAATACGCTGTTTCGATGGTCTATTGGGATTTTCGTAACGGGTTTCGGCGCAATCTTGACCGTAATGAAGCTAACGTGACCGGGCAAGGCGACGACCCGTCACATCTCCGCCGTTCCTACGACGGTATCCGAAAACACCACGTGTCCCCACATCTCGGGGATGTGCATGTTGACCTCGCCCTGCGGCGACCAGACCCAGTTGTCGCAGGGCACGCCTTCTTTCCGCAGATAGCCGTCCTTGTAGCGCTCGAACTCCCACTCGACCCGCGAGAAGTTGACCCGCCAGCTGTCTCCTGCTTTCGGAGGGCAGTCCACCCCGGCGTACTCGGCCATGCTGGTCCAGGGGAAGGCGATCTCGGTGGACCAGCCGCGGTCCACGTCGTGGGAGCAGTTGACCGTTCCGTCGATGTGGACGGCGTGGCGCACGCCCTCGAAGTCCCAGTCGTGGTCGGCTTTCCCGCCCTTGTTGTAGGGCTTGGGCAGGTACAGGTCCCACACGGCGTTCAGGGGGTTGATCTCAAACTCCATGTAGTGGTTGGTGTCCCCGTCGGGATCGATGAACACCTCGAAGTCGTTGTCGTGGCAGATGATGGAATCCCGCTTGGTCAGGGTGCCCCAGACGTCCGGTTCCTCCATGTCCGCGGCGACGTAGAAGTACTCGTCGTCCCAGAGCATCATGGCGCGCGTGCCAAAGCGTGGGATGGGCTTGAGGTCGCCCTCGATGTCGACGAAGAGGTCCGTGCGAGGCGCCCGGATCCAGGACGGATCGCTCAGCTTTCCGTCGATCACGATGGGTCCGCAGGTGCGGTAACAGGTGTAGGTCTTGGGGACGATTTCCGGTGATGGTGAATCGGACATGATGGTTCTTTCTATTGGGTTGAAGGTGACGATTCAGTTGCGAATTGGACGACGTGCGAACCGCGGACTCAGGTCCGTGGCTCAGGTTCGCATGCCCGACTGCGACTCGAATCCCAGCAGACGCTTCAGGGTCGGCGTCGCCCGTTCGACGACTTCGGGGCTGGCCAGCCTGAACTGGTCCTGCTGGGGCTTCATGAACGAGCGGCAGAAGAACCCCAGCAGGATCATCCGGTCCTCCCGGGTTCGATTGGCGCCGCTGCTGTGCCAGGTCGCGCCGTGGATGATGACGATATCGCCCCTGCGGGCGTCCAGCTGGATGACGTCGTCGTACGATGCCTCAGGATCGGGAGGGGTTCCGCGCTTGTAGCTTCCCGGCACAAGCCGTGTCGCCCCGTTTTCCGGCGTGAAGTCGTCGAGCACGTAGATCGTATTGGAGCAGAATGCGAACGGAGGCGCGGGCTGCGGGAATCGGCCAAGCGGGAAGTCGACGTGCAGACCGCCGGCCGGTGCGCCGGGGCCGATGAGATTGACGGTAAAACTGCTTAAGATACAATCGTCGCCGAGCAGGTGTTCGTGGAGCGCAAGTACCTGGGGCAGCTGGATCATCTCCTCGTAGATGCGGCCCTTGTTGACCAGGTTCCACACCCGCTGCGCCTGCCCGTCGAAGTAGACGTGCTCGCCATCGTCCCTTTCCGCTGCGGCCAACTCGGCCGAGCGATCGCGCAGGGCATTGGCCTGATCCGGGGTCAACGCCTCTCTGAGCACGACATAACCGTGTTCGTCGAGATGGGCCTTGGCGTCCTCCAGCTTCATCCGGGATGCTCCTCCGGGTTCATCTACGATGCTCCGAACGGCCGCGCCCGACTCCTTTTGTTGGCTTGAGTTCTACTGGCTCGCGCCTTCGTACGGCACGGAAATGCCTTCGACGAACTCGGGCTCGTCCATGTCGGCCGTCATGTAGACGTGGCTGCCCTTCCGGTCGCTCGTGGTCCCCGCCATGTGGGCGCCGCTGGAGTCCAGAGAGATGATCTGCACGCCGCCCACGCGCTGGGAGTCCAGTTCGTTCATGTCCCGAAGCCCCTCGGCCGTCGCCTCTTCCAGCGACATGCCCATCTTCATGTAGGTCACCACGTTCCGGGCCGCGCCGGTCCGGATGGCCAGCTCTCCCGTGCCCGTGCAGGCCGCGGCGCCGTAGCGGTTGTCCGCGAATCCGCCCGCGCTGATGACCGGCGAATCACCCAGGCGGCCCGGGTACTTCCATCCCCAGCCGCTCGTGCTCACGCCCACGCAGATGTCGCCGTTGCCGTCCTGCGCGATGAAGTTGGTCGTGCCCCCGGCCTTCTGCGGATCGACGGCCAGGTGGCTCAGCTTCCACAGTTCTTTGGTGTGCTGGAGTTCCTCGGGGTCGTCGATGCCGAGTTGTTCGACCACGTGCTTCGCGTAGATCTCGGGCATCTCGGGGTCCACGAAGGAGCTCTTCTCGAAACCCATTTCGCTGGCGAACCGCTCCGCGCCGTCGGCGACGAGAAAGACGTGGATCAGCTTCTCCATGACGCAGCGTGCGATGGAGATCGGATGATCGTAGCCCGTCACCGCGCCCACGGCCCCCACGTCGCGCGTGCGGCCGTCCATGATGAGGGCGTCCAGCTGGGGATAGCCGAGGATATTCGGATAGCCGTGCAGGCCGACGCTGCGGTCGGGACGGTGCACCTCCACCTCCCGGATGCCGATCTCGATGGCGTCCACCGCGGTCTTGCCTTCCCTGAGCGCGGCCACCGCCTGCCGGATGCCCACGTCGCCGTTGTTCGTAGCCATGACGATCATTTCGTAGTCCTTTTCACATGATGGTTCTGATCTGTGTTTTATCTACGAGATTGGAAACTCGATTTGCGACTCTTAAGATATCAGCGTGAGATCAGCGGCGGTAGGCTTATTTGGATGAACTTTGGAAGGAGTCAGACATGACCATGATATCCCGTGATCATTGGGCCTTCGGCGCCCAGATCATAACCGCCGCAGGGGTCCTGGTCATTACCGTTTTTGCGTTTGTCAATCAGCTGAACCAGGAATTCAGGGATGAAGTCCGTTCAGGCTTCTCGGAAATGCGTACCGGGATGGCTGCTATACGTACCGAGTTATCCTCGATGCGGGAAGAGAAACACGACATGAATACGCACCTGGGACGGGTAGAGTGAAAATTGCGGATATCCCAGGATCAGTAACATGGACCTGCGAGTCCGGTTATGAAAAGAAAGGGGGAAATATCGAACGGTGAACATTGGGATAAAAAACGGCCTGGAAACTTCGATCTGATGGCATAGGAGGTGATAAGGCATGGATACACGAGTGTTGACGAGATGCCAACAAAATCGGCGTTGACAATTTGCCAACGATGTGACTTGATTCATGTAGTCACCCATACCAGGTGGCTTGATGGATACAACAGTTGAAACGACGACTTACGGGTCGCTCTCGTTCTGTGACGAATCCCTCGAAACAACCACCCCGGATAGGTTAGGAACCAGATGATGACTGTAATAGATGATACTCCCGATATGAAACGTCGAATGAGCAGGTTGGAACGCAGGGTATCCAGTCTTGAAGATACTTCGAGTTCGATATTGAATCACATCCTCAAAATCGACAACCGATTGGTTGGAATCGAAACCAACGTGGCGGACCTGAAAACCAACGTGGCGGACCTGAAAACCAACGTGGCGGACCTGAAAACCAACGTGGCGGACCTGAAAACCAACGTGGCGGACCTGAAAACCAACGTGGCGGACCTGAAAACCAACGTGGCGGACCTGAAAACCAACTCGGAAGGGATCAAAGAGAAACTTGATCTTGTTAGTGAAATTGCATCCGCTAACAAAGAATCGTTAGTCCATACAGGGGATACACTGGATAGGATTTTGAAGATTCTCAAGAAATAACCCTACGCAAAATCTTTGAAGGGCTGATCGGGTATCTCGAGTCAAGAAAAGAGGAAGATGTCTAGGAATAGAAGGTTGACTCTCTTTGAAATGTGCGTGTGTGGTTTCCAAACAGGACGGATGACTAATTGATCATCTGGATTCGCATCGGGACGCTGGAATCCTACAATAAAGACGGCCGGGATTTCCGGCTGAAGCGGCGGCTGGAAGAGATCTCCGGGCAACCGTGCCTGATACTGCACCAGGAGCAGATGACGCCGGAGATCGTCGAGCCACTGAAGCCCCGGGCCATGCTGCTCAGCGGTTGCGGGACCTTCTTCCAGCATTTCAAACCGGAGACGTTCTACGGCTTCGAAGATACGCTGAACGCCATGGCGGACGTGCCCACCCTGGGACTGTGCGCCAGCCACCAACTCATGGGGTTCATGTTCAATGACGGCTTTCGCAACCTGACGAAACTCGAAGACGAGATGATGCGGCCGCTGCGGCCCGGCGAACCCGACGTGCTCGATCCCAATCCTGATGCGCTCGGCTACTTCTGCGAAGAAGGCTTCTACCCGGTGCGTCCGGTGAAGGCCGATCCGCTGTTCGACGAGCTGCCGGATCCGGTGGTCGTCCGGCAGTCGCACTACGCGGAGATGAAGACCGTGCCGCCGGATTTCGATCTCATCGCCTCGAACGAGAATTGCCGGATCCAGGCGATCAGGCACCGGGAGCGGCCCCTGTACGGCACGCAGTTCCACCCGGAATACTACGTCGACGTCTATCCCCACGGCCGGAAGATCCTGGAAAACTTCTTCCGTGTGGCCGGGGTGTTGTAATAGAACGCATGGCACTTGCCGCCTGTCGCGCCACGCCAGGTTCATTAGTGGTGCGTCCTTGCCGACTGTAGCAGCGGTCCGCCTGGCTCGCACACTTCACCCGTCGATACGACGCAGAGGAGGAGGCAATGTCCAAACAGCAATTCGGCATGGGCGAACTGGCCCGGTTTGCCGAGGAAGGCTATCTGCGCCTGGGCCGGGTGGCTTCCGAGGAACACCTGCAGGCCATGCGCGACCGCATCGACGACATCATGCTGGGCAACGTCCGCTACGAGGGCATGCCTATGCAGCGCGACACGGATACAGGCGAGTACGGCGAACTGCCGACCAGGACGTTCGAGGAAAGCGAGGATACGCTCGCTTACCGGCGCATCGACGACCTGCAGCTGGATCCGCTGTACCTGGGATACATGCAGCACCCGTTTTTCCGGGAGGTCACGGAGGCCCTCGTCGGCCCGAACGTCTCCATCTTCCGGGCCATGTTCATGAACAAACCGGCCGAGCACGGTACCCATCTCCCCTGGCACCAGGACGTCGGCATCGGGTGGGGGCTGGATGCAAATCCGGAGACGACCGTCTGGACCGCCCTCGATGCGGCGACGGTCGAGAACGGCTGCATGGAGGTGGTGGTGGGCAGCCACAAGCACGGTGTGATCAACGAGATGCATTTCCCGTCGGAGTCCGACCAGGCCCGGTACGCGCGGGAGGAAGATTGTATCTACCTCGAGGCGGAGGCGGGCGAGGCGATTCTCTTGAACAACCTGCTCCTGCACCGGTCGGCCCGTAATCCCACCGGCAACCCCAGGCGTGCCATCAGCATCGCCTACATGGATGCGTCCACGCGGGCGGTCAAAACCGGCGAAACCTTCCCCGTCATCTTCGGTGAAGGCGCGCTGACCGGCGGCGAGTTGATTAATGGCGCACTGGCCGAGAGCCCGCTGACCGATGGCCGCTGATCAATGGCCGCTGACCGATGGCCGCTGACTGATGGCCGCTGACCGATGGCCGCTGACCGATGGCCGCTGACCGAGAACGCACTTTGGGAGAACCGGCATTGAAACTGGAAGAGCGTGTCGCGCTCATCACGGGCGGCGGAACGGGGATCGGGGCCGCTACGGCGAGGCTTTTTGCCCAGGAAGGCGCGGCCGTCTGCGTCACGGGCCGGCGCGAGGCACCGCTCGAAGAGGTGGTCGCGAAAATCACGGAAATGGGCGGCCGGGCGATCCAGGTTTCCGGTGACGTATCCGTTACCGCGGATTGCCAGCGTGTGGCCGACGAGACGATTGCCGCCTTCGGCCGGATCGACGTCCTGGTGAATAACGCCGGGACGGCGACGTTGATGGACGCCGACGAGACCACGGACGAGCTCTGGGACCAGACCATAGCCACCAACCTCTCCGGCGCGTTCCGCATGATCCGGACCGTCCTGCCCGGCATGATTTCCCGGGAGGCCGGAAGTATCGTCAATGTCAGCTCGGTCCTCGGACAGTCGGGCATGAAGCGGTCGGCGGCGTACGGCACGTCGAAGGCCGGGCTCGATCAGCTCACGCGCATCCTCGCCGTGGAATACGCGGACCGGGGTATTCGCGTCAACGCCGTGGCGCCGGCCTGGGTGGATACCCCCATGACCGAGTCCGTGCAGGCCCATGCCGCCATGTACGAACGGCTGAAGAAAAAGCACCCCATGGACCGCTTCGGAGCGCCGGAAGAGGTGGCGCAAGCCGTGCTGTTCCTGGCTTCAGACCAGTCTTCTTTTACGACCGGATCGGTGTTGATGGTCGACGGAGGATGGAGCGCGGCCTGACGGAATGAGGTTGCGCAAAGTCGACGGCGGACGGAGCGCAGCGAGGTCGGCCGCGGAAAAATGGGCGAAATTACTGAAATCATGAAACTGACCGGAGACCGAAAATGGGTTTGAGAACGGCCGAACAATACCTGGAAGGATTGCGGGACGGAAGGACGATCTACTTTCGCGGGGAGCGGGTGCCGGACCTCATGGAACATCCGGAACTGCGCGTAGGCGCCGAGCACACGGCCCTGGACTATCACCTCGCGGAGGACGAAGCGCACCGGGACCTGTTCACGGCGATATGTCCCGAGACGGGTGAGCGCGTCAGCCGCTACTTCATCCCGCCGGCCAACACGGAGGACCTGCTGAAGCGCAGGGAGATGATCGAGACGAGCACCCGCGAGGGCAGCGGGGTGGTCCTGCTCATCAAGGAGATCGGCACGGACGCCCTGTTCTCGCTCCGGCTCGTCGCGCGGCAGATCGACGAGAAGCATGGCACCGGATACCTGGACCGCGTGAAGAACTACCACGCCGAATGCCGCGACCGCGACCTGAGCATGGCCGTGGCCCAGACCGACGCCAAGGGGGACCGCAGCCGCCTGCCGTCCCAGCAGACCCATCCAGACTACTATGTGCGCATCGTGGAGCGCCGGCCCGACGGCATCGTGGTCCGCGGCGCCAAGGCCCATACCACGGGGACCGCCTTCGTGGACGAAGTGGTCGTGCTGCCCACCCGGGCGATCTCGGAGGAGGACCAGGACTATGCCGTGGCCTTCGCCGTGCCCGTCAACACGCCGGGGGTCCGGCTCATCGCCAGTCCCTTCGGGTTCTCGGGCGAGAGCACCTATCACCATCCGGTCAGCTCGAAACACCACCTGGTGGAGACCCTGACCGTGTTCGACGACGTGTTCGTGCCGAACGAGCGCGTCTTCCTGGCGGGCGAGTGGGATTTCGCCGGGGTGCTGGCGAACGCCTTCGTGGAGTTCCACCGGTACACGGCCGTGTCCTACAAGCCGCCGCTCCTCGACCTCTTCATCGGCGCGGCCTCGCTGATCGCCGTGTACAACGGGGTGGAGAAGGCCAGCCACATCCGCGACAAGGCCACGCGGCTCATCACCTACACGGAGACGGTCCGCGCGTTGACCCGCGCGGCCGCCATGGACTGCAAGGTGGTGGACGGCATCGCGGTGCCGGACACGCTCACGACCAACATCGCCAAGTACCATTTCGCCAACAACTACCACGAGGCCGTGCGGGATGTGCAGGACATCGCCGGCGCCCTGCTGGTCACGGGCCCGTCGGAAGCAGACTGGCACAACGAGGAAACACGGGGCGACCTGGACCGCTACCTGGGCGGCCGCAAGGGCGTGCCGACCATGGACCGGATGAAGGCCATCAATCTCATCCGCGACCTCACGGCTTCGGATTTCGGCGGGTACCACGAGCTGCTGGCCATCCATGCCGAGGGTTCGCTCGAGGCGCAGAAGATCACCATATTCCGTGGATACGACCTGCTACGGTGCATGGATGTGGCGAAGAAGGCGGCTGGGATCGAGTAGGGCCATGAAAGTACTGATTTCGATAGTAAAGCGATTGATATCTACATAGCTTAAGCAGGATAAAACAGTGCTCCAAACTTAACGCAAAGGCCGTCCGCGTGATTCACCGGAGGAGATCCCATGCGCACGTTGTACCGCCTGTTGTCCCTGTTTACCCTGTTTAGCGCCCTGTTCAAGGGTGGGCCGACACGGGCCGGAAAGCACCTGGCCCGACGCCAGGCCCACAAGACTCTCGCCAGGTGGATGAGGTGACGGAATGACCTGCAATGGCCCGGTCATCATGAGCGGCCGCAAGCTGGCCGACGAGATGCAGGGCAGGCTCGTGAAAGAGACGGCCGAAATGCGGGAGCGGGGCGTGACGCCTGGGCTGGCGACGATTCTGGCCGGCGACGACGGGCCCAGCGCGACCTATATCTCCATGAAGCACCGGGCGTGCGAGGAGATCGGCATCCGGTCCATCCATACCCACCTGCCCGCATCCACTTCACAGGAAGAGCTGCTGCAGACCATCGGCCGCATGAACGAAGATCCGGAGGTCGACGCGATCCTGGTTCAGATCCCGCTGCCGGATGGACTCGACGAGGACGAAGCGCTGCTCTCCGTAGCGCCGGACAAGGACGCGGACGGGCTCAATCCCATCAACCTGGGCCGGCTGGTGATCGGCAGGTCGGGGCCCCTGCCCTGCACGCCTAACGGCATCCTCGCCCTGCTGGTCCATTACGGCGTGCCCATCGAAGGCAAGAACGTGACGATCGTGGGCCGCGGACTGACCATCGGCCGGCCGCTGGCTCTTCTGCTGTCCTTGAAACGACCCCACTGCAACGCCGCGGTCACCGTACTGCATTCGGCCGTGCCCGACATGGCCGCCCACCTGCGCGAAGCCGATATCATCATCGCCGCCGCGGGTTCGCCCGGTTTGATCACCAAGGACATGGTGAAACCCGGCGCGGCCGTGGTGGCCGCAGGGATCACGCGCAAGGGCAAGAAGCTCCTCAGCGATGTGGACGACGATGTGGCCGAGGTCGCCGGATGGATCACGCCCCGCATCGGGGGCGTCGGTCCCATGACCGTGGCCATGTTGATGGAGAATACGGTGATGGCGGCGCGTCGGCGGGTTTAGTGCTGCCCGATCTCCCGATGTGAGTCCGGCCTCTACGCGATCTGCGCCCAGTTTCCCAGGTCTACCTCCCCAGGCACAGGTTCCCGTCCCGAATAAAAGTGTTCCAGCGCACCCAGCGTGATCTCGCCGATCTCGAGGTGGCCAAAGGCGCCGGTTCCAGAGCTGTGGGGCGTGATGACCACGTTGGGGAGCGCGCGCAGCCGATGGTCGGGCGGCAGGGGCTCGGGCGTGGTCACGTCCAGCTGGACCTGGATTCTGCCGGTCATCGCTTCTTCGTACAGCGCGTCGTGGTCCAGGACGGATCCCCGCGAGGTGTTGACCAGCACGCCGTCGTCTCGCAATAGCCGCAGTTGCTCCGCGCCGATCATCCGGTCCGTCTCCGGAATGGACGGCGCGTGGACAGTCACCATGTCCGACGATTCGAAGAGTGTGTTCAGGTCTACCCGTTCCACGTTCATGCGGCCGGCGTCCCAATCGCTCAGATAGGGATCGCAGACGAGCATGCGGACGTTGAAGGACCGGAGCAGCCGGATCACCTCCCGTCCCACCATGCTGGCGCTGACGATGCCCACCGTGGCGCCGCGCAGGAACTGGTTCGACCAGTTCTTGTCCGGGTCCCGCCACATGCCCCGCTCCCGGATGTTGAGGGCGTCGTGAACCCACCTGCGGCTCATCATGATCAGCGCACCGACCGCGTGCTCCGCCACGTTGAGGGCGATGGCGCCACGCGCGCTGATGACGCGGATCCCCCTGGGCAACAGTTGGCCGGTTACCATCTCCGAAGTGAACAGGTACTTGACCGATCCAGCGGAGTGGACGACGATCTTCAGCCGGTCCGCCCGCTCCAGCGCGGCTGCGCTGATCGGCATGACGCCCCAACCGGTGACCAGCCCGTCGAAGCCGGCGATCCCTTCCTCCACCTCTGAAGCGGTCAACGCGCGGTCCGTCCTGTTTTCCACCACGTCGAAGCCGGCCAGTAACCGCCGGTAGGTCTCATCCTTGAAAACCCCGGCGGTGTGGGAAGGCGTTGGCAGGTACCAGATGCGTGGTTTGCTCATGGGAACTGTCCTGCACTCAGAAAGACGCGAAGCCGGCCGTCAGTCTCGTTTCCGTACCAGGTACCGGCAGTGGTCGTCTCCGGCTATCTTGTGCTCGTCCCTGCGCACCCCGGCATCGAGCGTACGCTCGAACAATTCCTGTTCGAACTGGCAGACCTTCGGGAAACGGCGCGCTATCTCGTAGATCGGGCAGTGATGCTCCACCAGGATGTACTCATCGTCGTCCGCGTGGGATTCGGCCATGTATCCCTCCCGGTCCCGGATTTCTGCGAGAACGCGCACCTGTTCCGAGACGGGTTTCCCGGCCATCTGTTGTTTGTATTCCGCTTCAAGCCGTTCCGTGCGCAAGGCGAAGAGGCTGTCGACCTTCTCCGGTCCGTCGGTTTCGGCGATCTGTTCGAGCAGTTCCACCGCGAGTTGGCCGTACCGTACCGGGAACAGGTGCTCAGCGGCATCCGTCAGGACGAAATAGTGGGCGGGCCTGCCCCGGTCCTGCCGTACGACTCGCGTCTCGACCAGGTCGTCGCGCTCCAGTCCGCTGAGGTGCTGGCGAACGCCCATCGAAGTGATCCCGATCTCCCTGGCGAGTTGACCGGCTGTCATTTCGCCCTTGCGTTTGAGCAATTCCAGGATCTGACGGCGGGTGGTGCCTTCAGTGTGTGGCATGTTCCTTCTCCGCGAACGAAGCGGCTGATTATCCAATGCAGAACCAATGCGGTGCCGGTGCCTACTGCACGTGCATCTCTATCTATTGTAACATGCTATCCCAAATATGGAACAATAAAAATTAAATATATAATATAAATAATAATATTGATTTATTGGATTGGGTTACATATATTGAATGGTAACACGTATATTCCATTCAGATACAATGCACGATCATCGATAAAGCAGTATGAGGAGTATCATCATGAACAGCACCCCGACAACAGCCCTGCGCGATCCGATCCGGGTCGCATCGATGGACGAACTGAAGGAAAAGGGGAGCATCGTCGTCAACGGCCACGACGGCCCGATCGCCGTGTTCCACCACGGTGACGGGCAGGTGCACGCCGTGGACAACCGCTGTCCCCACATGGGCTTCCCACTGCACCGCGGCACGATCAAGGACGGCATTCTGACCTGCCACTGGCACCACGCGGATTTCGACCTGGAGAGCGGTTGCACCTTCGATCTCTTCGCGGACGACGTGCCGGTGTACGCGGTCGAGACCCGGAACGGGGACGTTTGGGTTTCGGGTTCGCGGGACCAGTCGGGCGACGCGGAGTACTGGCGCAACCGCCTGAGAGAAGGCCTGGAGCAGAACATCTCGCTGGTCAATGCCAAGGCCGTGATCGCCCTGCTGAAATCGGGGGTGTCCTACAAGGATATCGCCGAGACCGGCGGCCGTTATGGCGTGCGGTACCGATCGTCCGGTTGGGGTCCCGGCCTGACCATCCTCGCCGCGATGACGAACCTGTGCAGCTATCTGCCCCGGGACGAGCAGATCCTGCCGCTATACCAGGGACTGACGCATGTCGCCCGGGACAGCAACGGACAGCCGCCGAGGTTCGACCTGCAGCCCCTGGATACGGAGAACCTCTCGTTCGAGCAGTTGAAGCGCTGGTTCCGCCGCTTCGTCGAGGTGCGCGACACCGAAGGCGCTACGCGGTGCCTGCTTACGGCCGTGTCCATGGGCAGTGAACCTGCGCTGCTGGTGGACATGATGATGAGCGCCGCCACGGATCGCGTGTTCCTGGACGGCGGGCACGTCGCGGATTTCATCAACAAGTCCACGGAACTGCTGGACCACATCGGCTGGGAGCACGCCGATGAAGTGCTGCCCAGTACGGTCGGTCAGCTTTGCGCCGCGGCGCGCAGCGAGGAACGAAACGCCTGGCGCCATCCCGTCGACCTGGCCGCCATCCTGCGTGGGGCCAATGCCGAGTTACCCGGTGCGCTGGCATCGACATCCAATGGATACGCGTGGGACGGCCCCGGCGAACTGGCCGAAGTGATCCTGGGGGACGATCCCCAGGCCACAGTGGACACCATGCTGGCCCTCCTGCGCGAAGGCATGACGCCGCTGCAGCTCAGCCAGGCGGTCACCTACGCCGCGGCGCTCCGCATCGCCCGGTTCCACACGCAGAACGAGTTCAACGACTGGATCACGGTGCTGCACACCTTCACCTACGCGAACGCCCTGCACCAGGCCCTGAAGCGGACGGGTTCCCCGGAGCTGATCCGCGGCGTCTTTCACGGTGCCATGGCCGTGTACCTGGACCGTTTCCTCAACGTGCCGCCCGCGCGGTTGCCGGGCGATAAGGCCACGGCCGAACTGGCCGGCGAGACCGACGAGATACTCGACACGTTTCTGACCGAACTGGACACGCAGCAGCGGGTGGAGCCGGCCGCCAGGCTGGTCTACCGTTACCTGGCCGACGGACACCCGGTGGACCGGCTGTTCCGAACGCTCGCGATCTCGCTGCTTCGGGAGGATGCCGAGTTCCACAGCTTCCAGATGCTCGAGGCGGGCATTCGCCAGTACGAGGAACTGAAAGGACGCGCCGAGGCCGACCACGTGCTGATCGCCACGGCCCGGTATCTCGCCGCCCACGCCCCCACTCAGCGGGCGCTCAACCAGACCGCTCATATCGCGCTGCGACTGAGCCGCGGCGAGGCGATTTACGAGGAGGAATGACGATGCCCGATCTCAAAATCGTCGACTGCATCAATAAGACCTGCCCCTGGTCCGGCAAGCCGGTACAGGCCGATTCACTGACGGAATTTGGAGGTCACGTTGTGGGGTTTTGCAATCCCGGATGCCTCGAGAAATTCGAACGGGCCATCAACCGTTTCAAAGCGGCCATCGCTGGCGTCGAAAATCCCGCAGAAGTGAGTGGTACGGGCGGTGCGAGTGGTGCGGGCGGTGCGAGTGGTGCGGGCAGCGCGTGTGGTCCGGGCGGACCTGGGGCATCCGGTTCCTGATCACCGGAATAGCAAAAGGCGCGGTCCGTGGAATCCGTTTCGTTCCACTTACCGCGCCTTTTCGGTTAATGCGGTCGATTTGAACAGATCTTCGCCGGTCGTCAATCGGCAGCCGCCCAATCGGCAGTCGCCTACGCCGATCGCCGTTCCTCAGCCGCCTATTCCCCGGTGATGACGTACTTCCGCAACATGCGGGGTCCGACCTCGGCGCCGTATACGTTCCCCATGGCATCCACAGCCACGCCTTCCGCTCCGGTCGTTCCGGCGTTATCGGCGTCTACCACGGGATCGGGGATGAAGGCCGATATGAAGCCGCCGTCCCGGATGCTGCCGATGCGGATGCCCCGTTTCCAGCCGGGGTTGGCCCCCCAGGTCGCATTAGACTCGGAATCGGCGCTGTAAAGCACGTCGTTCGCATCAATGAAGAGGCCGCTCGGTCGGCCGAACTGGGTCCAGGTGGCGATATACTCGCCTTCCTGGTCGAAGATCTGGAGCCGGGCGTTACCCCGGTCGCCGACGTAGAGCCGGCCCTGGGAGTCCATGGCCAGCGCATGGGGATCCCGGAACTGGCCGGCAGCCTGTCCCGTTTCACCCCAGGCCTTGATGAACGATCCGTTCGGCGCCAGCTTGACGATGCGGTTGTTGCCGCGGGAACCGTGACCGTCCGCCACGAAAATGCTGCCGTCAGGCGCCACCAGGACGTCGGAAGGCTGGTTGAAGATGCCGTCCCCTTCGCCCGCCACTCCAGCGATGCCCAGGCTCATCAGCAACTCCCCATCCTCGCTGAACTTGTGTATCTGGTGGCCGATACCCACACCGCCCCGGGCGTCCGTCACCCAGACGTTGTTCTCCGTGTCCACGAAGATGCCGTGGGGCCAGACGAACATCCCCGCGCCGAAGCTCTTCAGCAGGTTTCCGTCGCTGTCGAAAAGCAGGATCGGCGGCACGTCCTCCTTGCCGACGCAGGAGTTCTGGCCGCATCTTTCCGCCACCCAGATGTTCCCGCTGCCGTCCTGGGCCGGGAAGACCGCGCTCGTGGAGCCCCAGGTCCTGTCCCCTCCCAGCTTGCCCCATATGCCTTCTACGGTGGTGTACGGATTCGGCGCGTGGTTCTGGGCCGTGGCGAAGCTGTTTAACAGCGCAATCGAAATGCTAACGGCCGAAAGTGCGACCCACCGGATCCAGGTCGATTTTTTCATGAGTATCCTCGCTTCTTAGTGAATAGGGATGGTCCCGTCCCGGACCAGTCGGACAACCAGTTCCAATGGTGACCAACCATGCCGGTCAAGGCCAGGTGGACCGGTCGGCCACGCAGTCAGACGGACCAACCGCGCCGGTCATAACCAGCCTGACCAGTCGGACGCACAACCAACCGGACCACTTTATCACCGGGATTTTCGCTTTATTGATATTATAGAAAACAGGCGCGTTTACGCAACGATTTTCGAATGCCTTTCCCATGTCCAACGGGCGCCGCGGGCCACGCCAACGGGCGTTGAGGGCCGGGCCAACAGCCGCCGCGGGCTGCGCCAACCACCGACGAAAGCCGCACCAACCGTCTTGACAACCGAAGGACGGCGGGACATATTTCAGCAGCAAATTCGGCGACCGAGACGACCCGGTGGCAAGTGTCAAACCAGCCGCGCGAGGCAGCACTGTCGTGTTATCGGGATTCCAGGCCACACAGTACCGCCGGATCATCGGGCTGATGTCGGGCACGTCCGCCGATGGGATCGACGCGGCCGTGATACGGCTGGGCGAAAAGGATGACGGGCTTTCCCTGGACGTGCTGGGCTTCGAGACGGTGGCTTTCCCATCCGGCCTGCGCTATCGACTGATGGAAGTCTCCGATGCGAAGACCGGCAGGATCGACGAGCTCGGCCGGCTGCATTTCGAGATGGGAGAACTCTTTGCCGGGGCGGCATTCATCGTAGCGGGTTCCGCCGGGCTGTCCATGGAGGAGATCGATCTGATCGGTTCCCACGGACAGACCGTCCAGCATATGCCCGAACGGGAAGAGAGATTCGGCGTGGAAACCGGGGCGACGCTGCAGATCGGCGATCCATCGGTGATCGCGCAGCGGACCGGCGTGGTGACGGTTGGTGACTTCCGGGCGGCGGACGTGGCCCGGGGCGGACAGGGGGCTCCGCTTGTGCCCTATGTGGACTACCTGCTCTTCAGGCATCGCGAAAAGGCCCGGGGACTCCTGAACCTGGGGGGGATCGCGAATCTCACCGTGCTGCCCGCGGATCCGAAACCCGGCGACGTGCTGGCTTTCGATACGGGCCCGGCCAATATGCTGATCGATGCCGTCGCCCGGGCGGAACTGGGACGCGACATGGATGAGGACGGCGAGGTCGCAAGGCGCGGAAAGCCCTCATCAGACCTGGTGGCGGACGTGCTGGCCATGCCCTACTTCGAGCGGCCACCACCCAAGTCCACGGGCCGGGAACTGTTCGGTGACCGTTGTGCGTCGGCCCTGGTCCGCGCGGGACGGGAGGCCGGGCTCAGCAGCGAGGATCTGCTTGCGACCGCCACGGAAATCACCGTTCGTTCCATCGAGGGCGCCTGTCGACGGTTCGTCATTCCCGTCGTCACGTGCCTGGACGAACTGATCGTGAGCGGCGGCGGCGCCAGAAACGGTTTCCTGCTCGAGCGACTCGCCCGGGTGCTGGCGCCTGCCGAGGTATCCACATCGGATGATCACGGCCTGTCTTCGGACGCCAAGGAAGCCGTGGCCTTTGCGGTACTCGCCGACCGGACGGTCCGAGGGCTGCAGGGTAGCCTTCCGGGAGCGACGGGCGCGGATCGGCCCGCGGTACTGGGCAAGATCTGCCTGCCCGGATGATGTAGCTTGCGGATGCGGCACGCTGACGCAGCGCGCAGACGCAGCACGCAGACGCAGCACGCAGATGCAGCCCGCAGATGCAGCACGTAGAGGGAAGTTCGTGATGTGCTTCAATACGTCAATCATGCGGAACAACGAAAGCCGGATCCCGGTCGGCATCGTGCCAGACCACGCCGGTACCAAGCCTGACCACGCAACGGTCCGCGTACGGTGCGCGCGCCGAACGTGGCGGCCAGCTCACGCGCTGATCCCCGGACAATCTTCCAGGTGGCCAGTTCACACGCCGGATGGCATACGGACCGCGTGTTGGCCGGCTCTATTGCCGATCCCCGGATGGGCCGCCTGTTGGCCGGTGCTTCTGTTGCTCCTGTTTATCCTGGGATGCGCCGGCCGGCCGCTTCCATCCGATCGTACCGCGCGGCCGGCTCCTTCCGAGACCGCGCCGACATCGGGGGCGTTCAAGCCCGGTCAGCTTCCGATGATCCGGATCGGCTTGCTGGTGAACCGGGACTCGGCAAACCTGACCGGAACAGGCCGCTTTCGCGTCGTGGACCGGGCCAGCGGCGAAGTGATCGGCACATCGTCATCCGGGCAGATCTGGCGAATGCAGGCGAAAGGCGCGTGGATCGACGTGTCCGCTCCGGGCGGAGCGGCCCAGGGACTGTATACCGGTCCGATCCAGGTGAATCCGCTCGCGCGGGAAGGACGTATCAAAGCCGCGGACCGGGAGTATCGCGGATCGATGGAGGTGGTTTCGAACAAGAACGGCAAGTTGACCGTCGTGAACATCCTCGACGTGGAGAACTACCTGCGCGGAGTCGTTCCCCCTGAGATCGGCAAGCTCAATGAAGACCGCATCGAGGCGCTGAAAGCCCAGGCTGTAGCGGCCCGGACGTATACGGTGTCGAACCTGGGCAGGCGCAAGGCCCTGGGATTCGATCTGTACGGGACCGTGGCCGACCAGGTATACCGCGGCTACAGCGCGGAATGGTCCGTCGCGGACCGGGCGATTTCGGAAACCCGCGGCATGATCGCTACTTACGAGGGCAAACCGATCGCCGCCCAGTACTCCTCGACCTGCGCGGGCGAAACCGAATCCATCGAGGACGCCTGGGGGGGCAATCCCATTCCGTACCTGCGCTCCGTGCGGGACCGGCACCGCGGAAGCGACGACTTCTGCAACCATTCGCCGGTCTATACATGGCGTGTGGAGTGGAACAAGAATACGCTGGAGAACATCCTGTCGACGAGGCTTCCCGGCCTGGATCCAAGCAAGCGGGGTGAGTATTCTCTACGCAATATATCCATAAAAAGTCGATCGCCGACCGGGCGCGTTCAACTGCTCGAGATACAGTCGAATCACGGGACGACTACGTTGCGAAGCGGGCAGATACGTTCCGCATTGCGCCGGCCTGTCCGGGGCCAGCCGATGCTACGCAGCACGAAGTTCGACTTGAAGTTCAGGCAAAACACAGTCGTGGCGGAAGGAGGCGGCTATGGCCACGGTATCGGAATGTGCCAGATGGGCGCCATTGGGATGGCCGGCCAGGGATACAAGTACGACCAGATCCTGAAACACTACTACCGCGGCATCGACCTGGACCGCGCGTACAACTGAATGAGTGGAGAAGGACATGATGAATCCGAAACCCCGCCGAAGTCCCGCCGTCTTCCTGATCCCGTTGTTTTCCGCCTGCATGGTGGTAATGGCGTGCTACTACTCCACTTCGCAGGGATCGCGCGCCGGAGACATACGCAACATCGTCATACCGCTGTTTGACAACACCACGGTGGAGACCGGCATTCAGGAATCGCTGACGGACACCGTGATCGAACGGTTTCTCACCAACGGCGAATTCAGGATCGTGGATCTGCGGCAGGCGGACGCGGCGATCATCGGCGTAATCACCGATTTGCAGGAGGAGTCCGTGGCGTTCTCCGCGGGAACGCTGGCCCGGGAAGTCCGCCTCTGGATCGTCGTGGACGTCCGTTTTGAAACCGTGGACAAGAAGGAAGTGATCTGGGAGGAAAGGCAGCTGCGTACCTTCGGCGACTACGCCATCGATACCGGTACGGACTCCGACCGCGAGCCGGCCCTTGAGACCGCCATCGAGAAAATGGCCGACGAGATCCTGAACCAGTCCATATCGGGGTGGTAGTCGTCGACGCCGGGACCTAACGCGCCCTGCGTGCCTGGCAGTGAGCACGAAACCTGCCGTGCCCAGCGTACCTGTTGGTTTGGACCTAACGCGCCCAACGTGCCTGGCGGTCCGGCCCGTCTGATCCGTTATTCTGATACCACTGACAGCGGTCTATCCAGGCTTCCGCCGTCCTGGCCACACTTCCCGAACCCACTAGCGCCGCCATGCGCCCAAAGGCTTCGGCCGACTGATCGTAGCGCTCCAGGTAGAATTGTGACATGGCTTCCAGGCGCAGACATTCCTGCCGTACGACCTCGTCCGGAAGTCCGATCGTCTCCGCTTTCGACAGGTACTCGAGCGCCTGTTCATAGGAACCTGAGCGGAACAGCCAGCGGCCCAGGAGGTAGTGGCCCGTCCCGTAATCAGGCGCGAGATCACCCGAGTCCCGGACGGACAGGACCAGGCGCCAGTGGCCGGTCACGGCGGTCAGGTAGGTCATGATCGTATCCCGGATCGACTCCCGGTCGAGCACCTCCAACCGGATGGACGCGGCGCGCGACATGGCTTCCGACGCCTGCAGGTCCACGACTGCTTTGTAACTGCGCCTGGCATCGTCGATCCTCCCGGTCTTCCACGCCGTATCTCCACGGACCAGTTGGGCGTCCGCCAGCAACCCGACGGTCTGGTCCGGTCGTTCGATTCGCTGGGCGACCGTCTCGATCCTTTCGTAGTTCCCCTGCCGGTAGATCCCGTACAGCAAACCCCTAAGGGCCGATGGGTTCTCGGGTTCCAGTTCGAGCGCGCGGTCGAAATCACGTACGGCGTCCCAGTAGCGTTGTGCATTGTAGGCCTGCCATGCCCGGTCGTTCAGCGCGGCCACTTCGTGAGGACAGTGCCGTCGGAAGATGGCGGGACGAATGAACCGCTGGCGGGCGATTCGGAGCTGGTCCTCTCGAAGCGTGATGCCGTCCACGAAGGTCTCCCACTCGGCGATGAGCTCCGCCGTCGTCCGGCCGTAGGACGTCTCGACCGCGCCGTCGGGGAAGGCCTGCTTGAACGCGGGCAAGCCATAGCGATCGATCAGGAACCGGACGAAAGATCCGCACAACGTGTAGCTGCGCGACGATGCGGCCGTCCAGAATCCCGTCATGCTCAGCAGGTTCTCCACGGGAGGGGCAAGGCCGAGTTCGCGCATGGCCCGGCTCCACTCGTGGGGATTCATGGGGTCGTCCTGCCAGTCCACCGCCTCGGCCAGACCCTCGTGGAAACCGATCCAGTAGCTGCCTCCGAACAGCGCGTTCCCGAAAGCGGCGGACATGACGTGCACCAGCTCATGTTTCAGGACGGGATGGGGAAAGGACGCGTTGTTGAGGTGCATCTCATCCGCCCCGGGGCGTTCGATGGACGTATACCGGGCGCCCATGAGCCGTTTCTTCTGGTCCGCGTTGCCGTAGATGTATGAAGCGATGCGTGCCTGAGGGGCCGGTACATCCAGGTAGGTGATGACCCGGTCGAGCTGGTATTCGTGTTCCCGGGCAATCAGGTCCATGTTCCAGGCCGTTATGGTGTTTGAATCGTAGTAGATGTCGAAGTGGGTCGTCTGCCGGTGGCCCCCCAGGGTCTGCTGGATATGCGCCCGATCGATCACGATGCCCAGGGGCGCCCGGTAGACGTAGGCCACCGCCAGCACAGCCACCGAAACCAGGAACAGCACCCGCATGGTCATGCCGGTCGCGGCACTGACGGCGCCCCCGGCGTTCGCAGGGCTTCCGCCGTTCGCAGCGCTCCCGCCGTTCGCAGCGCTCCCGCCGCTCTCAGCGCTCCCGCCGCTCTCAGCGCTCACGCCGTCCAGACCACCGTCCGGACTTCCGCCTCGGATCTTCCATAGCAGCGAGAGTTGGATCTTACGGGCCGACGGATCGAAACAGACGCACAGGCCGGTGACCATCGCAAGGACGCTGACGAGCACGATCGCTCGCGCCGCAAGCAGCGTCGAGGTGATGACCACCACTTCATCGTAAATCGGTCCGGGGAAATACCCGATGATCGGGTTGTAGGCGAAAACAGGCGGCTCGGTGGCCAGGCGAAACAAGCTGATGCCGAGGGAAACGAACATGACGCCGAGAAAAAGGAGCGTGGCGTGCCGTCTTCGCTCCGTGGCCAGCGTGCAGATCAACGCGACGGCGGTGGCCCACAGGACGCTGATGCCGGGAAGCAGCAAGTAGAACGCTAAACCCTCGGGTACGTTGCAGAACCCGCTGATCCAACTCTTGACGAACATCACAGCCATCGGCAGCAGGAGTGTCGAGAGGCAAAGCCCGAATAGCAGGGCGAGCAGCGCCGAATGGCGGGTGTTGCGCGGTTTGTCCCCTCGCCGATCATCCCCTCGCTGGCCGTCCCCTCGCAAACTGCCCCTTCGCCAGCCGCTCACGAGATGAACGGTCATCACGCCCGTGGCGAAGGTGGCGATGGCGGCGGTGAAGAAGGCGAACTCGAAACCGAGGTCATCCACCAGGGGCATCTGCGTCATCGCCGCCGCGGCTGCCGTAAGAACCGCGGTCGCCGCCAGATAAGGCTTGTGGCGCAGTACGCTTGTTATGAAGTGGTTGCCCGGGCTCATGAGAAGACCCGCAGTGGTGAATAGACCTGCAGTCGTGAAAAGACGTCGAGACGTACAGGCATTAAGTCGCGTTTCGAATCCGTGATATTTCAGGTATCCGTGGTTGAGCATGATATACCTGACGGCGCTTCAGGGCCAGATGATTCGAAGCGTTTTTCCTGTCCGGCCCGCCCGCGCGGCGGTATAATGACTGCGTTTCCGATGAACCCGAAGCAAGGAGGTATGTGAGATGAACATGGATCTGGAATACCGCCCCGTACTGGGCACGAAACTGGACTATGGAATCGGCATCATCGGGGCGGGCGGGATCGTAAACGCCGCGCACCTCCCCGCCTACCGGAAGGCGGGTTTCAACGTGATCGGGTTGACGGACAAGGATGTCGACAAGGCCAACCAGACTGCCCGGGTTTTCGAGGTGCCTAAGGTATTTCCTACCGTGGATTCGCTGCTCGACGACCCCGCTGTCGAGATCGTGGACATCGCCGTTCCGCCCTGGCACCAGAAGGAACTCGTCCGGAAGGCGACGGCGGCCGGCAAGCACCTGCTCTGCCAGAAACCACTTTCAAACGTATACACCGAAGCCGTTGAGATCGTGGAGATGGCGGAGGAACGCGGCGTAAAGCTGGCCGTGAACCAGCAGATGCGGTGGGACCAGGCGGTGAGGGCGTCCCGTACGCTGCTGAACCGCGGGTTGCTGGGTGAACCCGCTTCGGCCGTGATCGACGTGAGCATCCTGACCGAATGGCGGGCCTGGCCCTGGGTCCTCGAGGCCGAGGGACTCGACCTGATGTTCCACAGTATTCATTACTTCGACAGCATGCGTTCCCTTTTCGGAGACCCCGTGCGCGTCTGGTCGTCCGGCGCCTCCTATCCCGGGCATGTGGCGACCGGCGAAACACGGACCATCACGGTGTTTGAGTACTCGGACACCTTCCAGGCCCTGGTGTCCGTCAACCACAACAACTGGACGGAGGAGTGCTTTGCGACGCTGCGCATTGACGGGACGGAAGGATACGCCGCGGGGACTTTCGGCCTGCTGTACGACTATCCACACGGCCGGCCGGACACAATAGCATGGTGCAGCCGGAAGCTCGATGCCGGCAGGACCATCAATAACCGGTTCGAAGAGCGGTGGATACCCGACTCCTTCATCGGTCCCATGGGCGAACTGATGTCCTCCATCGAACAGGACCGGCTTCCCGAGACTAACGGGCGGGACAACCTCAAGACGCTTCAGCTGGTCAATGCCGGCTACCGGTCCATGGCGGAACACCGGGCTGTGGATCCGAGCGAAATTGGATAGCGGCGCAGGGTGTCCGGCCGGTCCTTCTGACTGCGCGATGCACAACCTTGCCGGGCTAGCCGGGCTAGCCGGGCTAGCCGGGCTATATTGTTTGTAAGCAGTTTTAATATATTGTCAATGTTGATCGAAACAAAAATCAACATATGGTTTTGATTTGGGATACCTGCCGGGCCCTGTAACATGAAAACGGACGTTGTCATCGTAGGCGCAGGCGTGATCGGACTATCCATCGCCTACGAACTGCTGTGCCGCGGGACGAGCGTAACTCTCGTAGATCCGGGCGATCCGGGCAAGGAAGCTTCCTGGGCCGCCGCCGGTGTACTTGCGCCGCAGGGCGCCCGTCCGGTTAACCGGGCCTATCTCGACCTGTGCCTGGCGGGCCTGGATATGTACGCCGACTGGTCCGCCGTACTGCTCGAGGAAACCGGCATAAACGTCGAGTACCGGACCGAAGCAGGGCTGCAGGTCGCCTTCGACGACGAGGAATCTGAAGAGCTGGACCGGAGATACCGTCATCAGCAGGATCTGGGTCTTCCGGTCGAG
Organism: Gemmatimonadota bacterium; assembly: GCA_026702745.1. Lineage (NCBI taxonomy): Bacteria > Pseudomonadati > Gemmatimonadota > Gemmatimonadota bacterium. The sequence goes on along the minus strand of JAPPBT010000018.1, from coordinate 74,994 downwards.
CAACTCACCGGCGAAGAGGTACGCGCGCTCGAGCCCATGCTGTCGCCCGATACACGGTGCGGCCTGCGCTTCGAAAGGATGCACCAGGTGGAGAACCGGCGGCTGGTCCAGGCCCTGGTCGCCGCCGTCAGGGCCCGTGGAGGGGTATTCCGAATCGGGAACCCGGTCGTCGACCTGATCGTACGGAGGAACCGGGCGGCCGGCGTCGTCGTCCCCGGCGAACGCATCGGAGCCAAACGCGTGGTGGTCGCGGCCGGCGCCTGGTCCGGCCTGCTGAAGTGGATCCAGGACTCACCGCCGCCGGTCCAGCCCGTGCGGGGCCAGATGGTCTGCGTCGACGGAAGTGCCATCCCACCCCTGGGCCGCGTCGTCTACGGCATGGAACAGTACCTTGTTCCCCGCAGGGACGGCCGCGTGTTAATAGGCGCCACGGTGGAGAAGACCGGGTTCGACGCCAGCGTGACCGCGGGTGGTGTGTCCGATGTGATCAAGGAGGGGCTGCGCATGGCGCCCGTACTGGCGGAAGCACCGGTCGTGGAAACCTGGGCGGGACTGCGTCCCATGGCAAAGGACGGTAAACCCATTCTCGGCCCGGCGCGGTGCCCGCTTCCATGGCTCCGTTCCTGGCGGATCGTTTCGACCGGTAGAAAGCGCGGCGCGCGGTGTGCGGCGCGCGGTGCGTGGCGCACGGTGCGCGGCGCGCCTTGACACGGCGCTGGCAGCCACGTCGGCGCGCTCCCGTACACGGTGCCCCCAGCAATTAGAAGAACGAGAAGTCGATTTCCTTGCTGGTCATGAACTCCAGCAGGGCCGGCACCCCTTCCTCCGTTTTCCTGATCCCCCGCTTCAGCGCCGGGATGATCTCGTCGGGAGACTCGACCCGCTCGCCGTAGCCGCCGAAGGCCTCCGCCATCAGGGCATAGTTCCCCGAAATATCGGTCGCCCCGTACTTCGCCTGCGACGTGGGCATGACGGGGATCTCGATGGCCATGGAGTGGTTGTTGAACAGCACGGAGAGGATGGGGATGCGCTCACGCACGGCCGTCTCGAAGTCCATGCCCGTGAACCCGATGGCCGCGTCGCCCCACACGTTGATGCAGAGCCGGTCCGGGTGGACCAGCTTCGCGCCCATGGCCAGCCCGAGCCCGTAGCCGAGCTGGGTGGTCTTGCCCCAGCCGATGTAGCTCAGGGGCGTGGTCGAGGGCCAGAAGGGGGTCAACTGGTCCCGGGGACTGCCCGCGTCGTGGGTGATGATCGTCCTGTCGATGTCGACCGTGTCGATCATGTCGCTGATGACCCGGTAGGGGGAGAAGGGCGTGGAGGCATCTTTGAGTTTCGGCGTCCAGGCGTTCATCCAGCGCTGCCTGATCGCCTGGATTTCGGTCACGATCCCTTCGTACCGGCCGCGCGGCTTGTTCTTCAACCGGTCCGCAACCTCGTCGATGAGGGCCCGGAGGGTGAGCGCGGCATCGCCCACGATCGGATAGTGGCACGCAACGTCCTTGTTGATGTCGCCGGGATCCAGTGTGGCGTGGATGTAGGTCTTTCCCTCGGGCATGGTCAGGCCGAAGTTCGTCCGGGTGAAGCTGCACCCGATGCCGAAGATCACGTCGGCGTTCTGCACGAAGACGTGCACAGGTTCCGGCATCGACCGGCCCCCGTTTCCCAGGGAGAGCGGGTGGTTCTCCGGGAAAGCGCTCTTGCCGTCCAGGCTGGTGGTAACCGGCGCCTCGAGCAGTTCGGCCAACTGTTGCAGCTCGGACCAGGCCTCCGCGTAGTGCACCCCCTGTCCAGCGTAGATGACCGGCCTTTCCGCCGCGACCAGGGCCTCGGCGGCGTCGCGCACCGCGTCCGGATCGGGTCCGACGCGCACGGACGGCGTCGGCCGGTATTCAAAGGGACCGGGAACCTCTTCGCCCAGAATGTCAGTCGGGAACTCCACCAGCGCCGGGCCGGGCCGCCCGTTCCTCACCTGCGTGAAGGCCCGCCTCATGACCTCCGATACGGTCTCGGGGAGCACCAGGTACTCGCAGGACTTGGTGATGTGCTGGAAGTTGAGATAGGCGTGGAAATTCGGCGACAACTGGGCGACCGTCCTCCGGTACCCCATGGGGAGCACCACGATGGGCACCGATTCCCCGAAGGCCTGTGCCACGCCGCCGTAGGCGTTCTCCGTCCCCGGCCCGCTCTGCATGCAGAACACCCCGATTTTGCGGCCGGAAGTCAGCCGGCTCATGGCATCGGCCATGTGGAGACCGATCCGTTCCTGCCGGACGATCACCGTGCGGATGTCCAACTCGGCCGCCGTCTCGATCAGTGGATTGACCGGGTACGCGAACAGGTACTCGACGCCTTCCTGCTTCAATACGTGGGCAACCGCCTGCGCAACGTTCATATCGTTCTTACTCCTCTTCATTCGGGTAGTTGGATGCCATGCTGGATGCTTTGCGTTCGGATAGGGGACCTAAGCAGGCCGCTGTTCGTTCAAGCTCCGGATCATATCGCGCACGCCGTCCATCCCGAGATTGCCGCCGCTGAACAGCGCGGCGACGCGCTGGCCCCGCCACGACGACGCCTCGCGCATGCACAGGGCGAACACCGCCGCGGCCGCACCTTCCGCGATGAACCCGGTGTGTTCCAGGACGACGGGGATCGCCTGCTTCATCTCTTCCTCGGTGACGAGATGCATTTCGTCGACCCGGTCTTTCAGGACGTCGAAGGCCAGGCCGCCTGGATAGGTCGTCGCCAGTCCCCCGGCGAAGGTGTCGCAGGTCGCCGTGGTCACGGTCCGGCCTTCCTGCCAGGACCGGTAAACCGACGGCGCGTTGTGCGCCTGGACGCCGATGAGACGAACGTCCGGTTGGGTGGCCTTGATGGCCGCGCCCACACCCGCGATCAGGTTGCCGCCGCCCACGGGCAGCACCACCGCGTCCACGTCCGGCAGATCCTCCACGATCTCCAGGCCGATGGTGCCCGCGCCCGCCATGAGGCCGAAGTCCTCACCGTCTTCGATGTACACCATGCCGGTCTCTTCCGCGATCTCCCGGGACCGCGCGAATCCGTCGGCAATCGTTTCCCCGTGGACGACCAGCTCGGCGCCGAGGCGGCGGATGGCGTCGCTCTTCACCTCGGGTGTTCCGTGGGGCACGACCACCGTGACGGGAACGCCCATCACGCCTCCGCCGTAGGCAATGCCCTGGCCATGGTTGCCGGTGGACGCCGTGGTGACGCCCCTGGCGCGCTGCGCATCGTCGAGCAGGGACATGGTGTACAACCCGCCCCTCACCTTGAAGGAGCGGATCGGCTGGAAATTCTCGTACTTTATGTGGAGTTCCAGCCCCAGGGCCTCGCTGAACGCGGCGGACCGGTACATGGGCGTCGGAGACAGGTGTTGGTTGAGGAAACGGTGTGCCTTTTGGATATCGGCCAGCGTGGGGTGGGTGGGCATGGGGTGCGGTAGTTGATGAATACAGGTCGTGTACTCACGTCCCTGAAGTTAGAGAACGCTAGGTGAACTTGGCAGATTCTGCAATCTGCTTATTCTGCCCTAAAGAAGCAGTATGTCAAGATACAAAGGAGTTGACAGTTATACCAATGTGCTCTTACTATAGACTGAACCAAGGGACAATATGTATATCTAAAATAACCTATATATAACAACTTCAATATTTTATATAGGACAACTTGATGGACAAAAAAGGTGTCAACAATGAGACGATTTGAAACTACCCATCCGTGGCTGCGAAGCTTCGACACGGACTATTTGGTTCACGCCCCACCAAGGATCTGGATGTTACTTGGTGAGATCAAGGCTAAATGCGAGCAACTGACAGGAATTCCGTTGATGAGACAGACGGCGCATGAACTGTACCAGGTGTACCTGGCCAGGGGCGTACTTGGTACAACCGCGATCGAAGGCAACACCCTTTCGGAAGAAGATGTACGTGCGCATATGGAAGGAAAACTGAGACTTCCGGAGTCAAAGGAGTACTTGAAACAGGAGATCGACAATATCCTGGCGGAAATAAGAAGAATGTTGTCACGTCGTAGTCGAAGTAAACTTCCACCGTGGTCAACAAAGGAAATATGCCGGCATAACAAGGTGGTGTTAAAAGGTCTCGAGTTGCCGGACGAGGAAACGGTACCAGGCGAGATACGTAAGCACTCCGTTGGTGTGGGCAGGTATCGCGCGGTTCAGGCGGAAGATTGCAATTACTTGCTTGAACAACTATGCAAATGGTTGAATTCGTCTAACAACGACACAAACGAAGACAGTAGAGTCGCGATTGGCTTAGTCAAAGCGATCGCCGCCCACCTTTACTTTGCTTGGATTCATCCTTTTGGAGACGGGAACGGAAGAACAGCCAGGCTGATCGAGTTCAGAATACTCATTGAAGCGGATATTCCAATCCCTGCGACATTGCTTCCCAGCAATTTCTATAACCAGACCAGAACGGAATATGCCAGACAACTTGACAGGGCATCACAGTCTGGAGGGAAAATGGACCAATTCATGGAATATGCGATTCGAGGTTTCTCTGAAGGCCTAACAGAACAGCTTGCATCGATCAGAAGTCAACATCTTCAAATATCCTGGATCAATTTCGTGCATGAGCAATTCCAGGGTATGACCGGTGCAGCTGCGAAACGTCGTAGGAATCTGGTCCTGGCTCTCTCGGAACAGGATCAACCCGTTCCCAGGTCGCAGATCGGTGAAGTCAGCCCCAGGGTCGCCAGGGAATACGCGAATGCTTCACAGAAAATGATCAGTCGAGACTTGAATTATCTGAGGAAAATGGATCTTGTCGAACGAACCAGACGAGGTTACAGTGCGAAGAAACAGATTATGCAAGCCTTCTTGACCTGAGCTTAAGTCGATCTGATCCACGTGGATGGGAAACATGCAAAGACACACCTGCAAGCGCATCACCCCCGCGGAAGTCGCCGCGAAGATTCCTGCTCCGAACGGGGATCGGTTCCACGTCGCCCTTGAGCGCGGCGAACTGCAGATCGAGCTGTACATCCCCCGTGATGTGGACGATCAGAAGCCCCACAGCCGAGACGAGTGCTACGTGATCGTCGAAGGGAAGGGGAAATTCGCAATGGGGGGAGAGGTCGTGCCATTCGAGGCCGGGGATTTCTTCTTTGTGCCCGCGGGCGTCGAGCACCGGTTCCTTGATTTCGGCGAGTCGATGACCACCTGGGTCATCTTCTACGGACCGGAAGGCGGCGAGCAGATCTGAAAGTCACCCATCCCCGCTGTCCGCATCCGCCCACCCGCGCAGAGACTTGAGCCGTCTCGACAGTTTCTGGATCTCTTCCTCGATCAACCCGATTTCATCCCCCACACTGATCCGGCCGTCCCGCTCCAGGTGCCTGCGCCTTTCCTCCGACTCCCGGTCGGCCTGGGCTTCGGACATGGAGTTGATGATGACCCCGATGAAGAGGTTCAGCATGATCATGGTGCCGAGCATCACGAAGGAAACGAAGAATGCGGCGCCGAGGAGGGGCATGGCCCGGGAGGCTTCGCGGAGGTGGGCCTGGGCGAAATCGGCGTAATTCGGATAGGCGTCGCTGCCGTACATCTGGATATACATCACATCGGTCCAGTCCTCCAGGGTCACGACCCGGAAGAGGGTCAGCAGCGCCGTCGCCAGGTCCTGGAAGTGCACGGGGTCGTTGCCGCGGAAGAGGTAGACGCCCAGCACCGCGTAGACGTAGAACAGCACGGCCAGCAGCAGGCCGACGTATCCCAGCGACGTGACCGACTTGAGCAGCGAGTTGACCAGGAGCTGCAGTTTCGGCACCGCGGTCACCAGCCGCAGCGCCCGCAGCACCCGGGCCAGGCGCAGCACCGCCGCGTACTGTCCGCCCGCGGGCATCAGGCAGGCCACCACGATGAGGAAATCGAACACGTTCCAGCGGTCGCCGAAATACCGGTACCAGTGACGGCCGTGGCGCGCCATCTTCAGCAGGGCTTCCACGATGAAGAACAGCAGGACCAACTGGTCGAGCCGGTGCAGCCAGTCGCCGTACCGGGCTACCATTTCCCGCGAGGTTTCCAGCCCCACCAGGATGGCGGCCGCCGTGATCACCCCGAGTACGGTGTGCTGAAACGCCTTCGAATCGACCAGTCTACCGATTTGCGCTTGCAACGTTGACCTCATTTACCTCGCACGCAGGATCTGGTAGTAGAAGGTGCCGGTGATCTCCAGGAATGGATGGAGGAAATCGGCGGGAAGGGGCGGGAAGGGGCTGGCCGACTCGATGGCGTTGCGGCTCGAGGCCACGAGGGACTGGTAGGGGATGTCGTTGTCGCGGTAGGACAGGACTTCGAGGTCGCGCAGCGCGCCGTCGGGCATGATCTTGAACCGTATGATGACCCGCCCGCTCACCAGGCCGAGGTTGAAGGCCTCGGGGGCGAACCAGCGCCGTCTCACCCTTTCGCGGAGGATGTACAGGTAAGGCGCGTAGTCCCAGGCGTAGGTGCTGAGCGAGAAATCGCCGTAGTCCCTGACCGAGGTGTGTCGGTTGTCCGTTCTGGGCACCCGCGGCCCGGTACTCCCGAAGCCAAATCCGAAACGCCGGTGCCGCTCATACGTGGGTTGGCGGGATTCCTGGGCCAGTTCGTTCAGGTCGTCCTGGGGGATGAAGACCGGGGCTTCCGGTCCGGTAGGCCGGGGCGCCGAAGCGATGATTTCGCCTTCCATCCCGCCTTCGCCGCGGCCCGTGCGTCCGCCGCTGCCCCGGAATTCGGGCCGGATAATCATGTCCGAGGTCCACATCGGCGGGTCTACCAGCTCATTGAAATCCTCGATGCCGCCCTCCCGTGGGGTGAGCGGGACGCCGCCGGCGAAGGGGTCGTGCTGTTGATCTTCCTCTTCCTCGGAATCCTCCATCGTCCTGATCTCCAGGTCGCCCTCGGAATAAGCCAGCCCCTCGGGCAGCTCCGTATCCTCCATCAGGTCGCTCGCGACGGCGTTCTTGTCCGCCACGTCGGCGTCGGGATCGTCCGGTGGTTCCTCCACGCGGGCTTCTTCCGGCACGTCGACCAGGGTCGGCGGATTCTGCATTTCCATGTAGGCCTGTTCGAGCTGCTCCAGGCGCTCGTAGGGCGCGAGCGTGAGTTCGATCATGTTCCGGTCTTCGAGCAGGCCGGTGGCCAACAGAAACATCAGGGATAGGCTATGGAGCAGTCCCGCGGCTACGAAGGCGATCAGCAGGTACTTGGCCGTACTGCGGCGAAAGGTTACGGTCCGTCCCAGGAGCCGGGAATGGTGGGCGTATTCTTTCGAGTGAATATCCATGCATGATTCTTATGGGCGGGGAGGGGATTCAATCACGTTGTAATGAACGCGTTGAAGGGCAAGGGGTTCCATTCGGTGTAGATACATTGTATCATCTGGTACCTACCGGTCGCCGTCGGCCTACGCCGTCGGTATATGCCTTCGGCCTATCTCAGACCCAGGCTCTCCCGGACCTCCGACATGGTGTCCGACGTCAGCGTTCTTACACGGTCGGCGCCCGTGGCGAGGGCGTCCCGCACGTCGTCGGGCCGGGCGGTCAGGTCTTCGTACTTGTCCTGGATCGGCGTCATGGCGGTTTCCATGTTGTCGCCCAGCTTCTTCTTGCAGTCGACGCAGCCGATGCCCGCGCTCCGGCATTCCGTGTCGATGGCCGTCACTTCGTCGGGACTGGAGAAGGACTTGTGCAGCGTGAAGATGTTGCAGATGTCCGGGTTGCCGGGGTCCGATCTCCGCAGCCGGTTCGGATCGGTATAGGCGGTGCTGAGCTTCTTCCTGACCGTATCGCTACGGTCCTTCATCGCGATGTAGTTGTCCTGGCTCTTGCTCATCTTGGACTGGCCGTCCAGGCCGAGGATGCGCGGCGCGGGGCTGTAGAGCGTTCTGGCCTCGGGAAACACCGGTCCGTACAGGTGGTTGAACCGCCGGGCGATCTCGCGCGTCAGCTCGAGGTGCTGGGACTGGTCGTCGCCCACGGGCACGCCGTCGGCCTTGACGCCCAGGATGTCCGCCGCCTGGAGCACGGGATAGGTGAACAGTCCCGCGTTGATGTTCTGCTTGTGCTGGGCGGCCTTGTCCTTGAACTGGGTCATCCGTTCCAATGCGCCCAGCGCGGTGACCGTGCTGAAGATCCAGGCCAGCTCCATGGTTTCGGATACGTGGGATTGCACGAAGACGGTGCAGCGTTCCGGGTCGAGGCCGCAGGCGATGCCCATCGTGGCCGTGTCCAGCACGGCGTCCCGCATGGTGTCCGGGTCGTATTCAATGGTGATGGCGTGGTAGTCCACGACGCAGTAGATACAGTCATACTTTGGGATGAGCTTGACCCAGTTGGCCACGGCACCCAGGTAGTTCCCGATGTGGATGTCGCCGGTGGGCTGAATGCCACTGTACAGCCGGGTCGGTTCGCTCGAACCGTTGCTCGATCCGTTTTCCGAACCATTTCCCGCCGAAGCGATGGACTGCGTCCTTTCGTCCAGGTTCATACCTGATCGTGCTCCTTCGCGCGCGGTCGCGTGACTGCAAGGACCTCCCGGCCCCTTCGTTCACGGCGATTTACCGCAAAAAACCGTTGTCCCGAATCTGTGTCCGCCGTATCTTTAACCTACCAGAAACAGACGTGTTAAATTGCGGCGGAACCCCCATTCTGTCAAGCGAAAACATGGTGGGCGTTCCCTTGCGGGCGAGGGCCGGAAAGGCGTTTTAAACGAGATCGATACCGGTGCTCGCCTTCGGTAAGTTCGGGTTCTATCGGGGAACATGTCGTGACCAGGAACAAGGCCTCCACGCTGGACGAAAAGTACCAATCGCTCCAGGATGATCTGCGCGCCATGGGCAGCGTCCTGGTGGCTTTCTCCGCCGGCGTGGACAGTACGCTGCTGCTGAAGGTGGCCTCCGACGTGCTGGAGGACCGCGCCCTGGGCGTAACCGGCGTGTCCGAATCGCTGCCCGAGGAGGAGAAGAACGAGGCCGCCGAACTGGCCGAATGGATGGGCGCCCGCCACCGCTACGTGGACACGGAGGAAATCCACAACGCGGAGTACATGCAGAACAACCCGCGAAGGTGTTATTTCTGCCGGGATGAATTGTATTCGCGCCTCGAGGTGATCGCCCGGGAAGAAGGCGCCGCTTTCATCTGCGAAGGCAGCATCCTGGACGACATAAGCGACTTCCGCCCAGGCATGCTGGCCATCCGGGAACACGGCGTGCGCAGCCCGTTGAAGGACGCCGGGTTCACCAAGGCCGACGTCCGCGCGCTGTCGGAGAAACTCGGCCTGCCCACGGCGGACAAGCCGTCCCTGGCCTGCCTGTCGTCCCGCTTTCCTTACGGCGACCCCATCACGATCGAAGCGCTCGAACAGGTCGGCCGGGCCGAAGCCTTCATCCGCGGCTTGGGATTGAGGCAGTTCCGGGTGCGGCACCACCGGAACATGGCCCGCATCGAGACGGAGCCCGCCGACCTCCCGAAGGTCGTCGAACACCACGACGAGATCTCGGCGTACTTGAAGGAAATCGGCTACGACTACGTCACGCTGGACCTGGAAGGATACCGCACCGGGAGTATGAACGAGGTGCTGAAGAAACGGAAGGCGGCGCCCGCCGGGACTCCGTGACTTTGGGATCGGCGCCCGCCGGGACCCCGTGACTTTGGGATCGGCGCCCGCCGGGACTCCGTGACTCCGGGGCCGACGCCTCCCAGGCCTCGTGACCCCGTGATACCGGGCCTGCGCCCGCCAAAGCCCGCGACCCCGTGACCTGAAAAGCACCTGCATCACGAAAGGACCGATCATGTCTGCCTTCGACCCCGCAGCCTACGGACCCGTTTTCGCGGCACTGCTCAAGACACCCCGCATCATGGCGCTGGATCCGGGCGAGGAAAACAGTTCGGTGAAAGCGGACCTGGAAGCCCTGGACCTGGACGAGGCCTTCGCGCCGGACCGCATCAATGACCGGTCGATGGCCGAGGGATGCCGGTCCGCTCTTTGGCTTTACCACGACTTCCTGGTCACCTCGCATACCATCAGCCAGCAAATCACCACGCCCACGGGCAGCTACTGGCACGGGATCATGCACCGCCGCGAACCGGATTATCCCAACGGGAAGTACTGGTTCGGCCGCGTCGGCGACCACGACGTATATCCAGAGTTGAGAGACGAGGCGGCGACCATCGCCTCCGGTACGGACAACCTGCCCGGCGAGGCGGCGTACCTCATGTCCCAGTCATCCTGGGATCCTTACGCTTTCATCGATCTGTGTGAAGGCGCCAACGTGGGCGACGTCCCGGCCGGCGATCTCTGCCGCGGCATCCAGCAGCGCGAGTGGGAACTGCTCTTCGACTACTGCTACCGCAAGGCGACTGCGTAAAACGGCAAGTCATCCTCCGTCCCTGACCTTCCGCATCTTCTCCATCCACGCGCGGATCTTCTCTTCGCGGCCCCGGTCGGTGGGTTCGTAGTAGCGGTGCCCCCTGATGGACTCGGGCAGATGCTCCTGGTCCACGGACGCCCCGTCGTAATCGTGGGCGTACTTGTATCCCTTGCCGTGGCCCATTTCCTTCATCAGGCGGGTCGGCGCGTTGCGCAGGTGCATGGGCACGGGCTCGTCGCTCGTCTGTTCCGCGTCCTGCCGCGCCTTCGAAAAGGCCGCGTAGACCGCGTTGCTCTTCGGCGCGGTAGCCAGGTACACCACCGCGTGGGCGAGCATCAGGTCGCCTTCGGGCTGGCCCACGAAATGGACGGCCTGCTGGGCCGAGGTGGACAGGGTCAGGGCGAAGGGGTCGGCCAGTCCGATGTCCTCCACGGACATGCGGATGATCCGGCGCGCGATGTAGAGCGGATCGTCGCCGGCGATGAGCATCCGGGCGAGCCAGTAGAGGGCGCCGTCCGGATCGGAGTCCCGCACGCTCTTGTGCAGGGCCGAAATGGCGTCGAAGTGCCAGTCCCCGCCCTTGTCGTACTGCGGTGACCGGTGCTGCAGCGCTTCGTCGATCTCCTTCACGGTAAGCCGGATCCGGTTCCCGTCGCCGCGCGGCGTGGTCATGGCCGCCACTTCGAGGGTATTCAGGGCGATCCTGGCGTCGCCGCCGGCCACGGCAGCCAGGTGCGCGGCCGCCTCGTCGTCCAACTCGATGTTCCTCCCGCCCAGACCGCGTTCTTCGTCCTCCAGCGCGTTGCGGACGATCCGTTGCAGGTCCTCCTCCGAAAGCGGCTCCAGGCGGAGTACCCGGCAGCGGGACAGCAGGGCGTTGTTGACCTCGAAAGACGGGTTCTCCGTGGTCGCGCCGATGAGGGTCAGCGTGCCGTTCTCCACGGTCGGCAGCACGGCGTCCTGCTGCAGCTTGTTGAAGCGATGGATCTCGTCGATGAACAGGATGGTCCGCTTGCCGTGCATGCCCAGCCGGTCGCGGGCCTCGGCGGTTGCCTTGTGAAGGTCCTTCACGCCGGCGCTCACGGCGCTCAACGCGACGAAATGCGAATCCGTGGAGCGGGCGATGATGAAGGCGAGGGTGGTCTTGCCCGATCCCGGCGGACCCCACAGGATCATCGAGAAGGGCGTGTCCCGCTCGATGGACTCGTTCAGGAGGCGTCCCCGGCCGACCAGCCCCTGCTGGCCCAGGAAACCCTCCAGCGAATCCGGCCGCATGCGGGAGGCCAGCGGCGCTTCCCGCTGGAGTTGCTTTTCGGCCTGGTCGGAGAAGAGATCGGTCATGGTAAACTTACACAAGGGTGGAAACATGGGTGTAGATCGTGCGCCACAGTGTTATTATACAGTAGTACTTCTGCCAGGGTTAAGGGAATAAGGCGCTGATGCATCCCGAATTGTGAGAAAACGGTAACCTGTCGATTGTCCCGACGACTGGCCGATAGACTGACTGAAGGCATCCCATGTTCAGCAACTACTTCACGGTAGCGATCCGTCACTTTAACCGGCACAAGGGTTATTCATTCATCAACGTCATGAGCCTGGCGCTCGGAATCGCCTGCTGCCTGCTCATCCTGCTCTACATCCGCGATGAATTGAGCTATGACCGGTTCTACGATCGCGCGGACCGAACATTCCGCGTAACCGCCGAATACCGGCAGGGAGGCGAGGTCGTTCGAAATGCGGACGTTCTGATCCCTACAGTCTGGTACATGAGGGAAGACTTCCCGGAAATAGAGGACATGGTCCGCCTCGTCCCGCCCGGGAATGCCTGGATGGTCAAGTACGGGGACAAGGGGTTCTACGAACGGAATTTCTATCTGGCCGATACGACCGTTTTTAACGTGTTCGACGTCCCCCTGCTGACCGGCAATCCGAAGACGGCGCTCACCGGAAACGACAAGATCGTGCTGTCCGAATCCATGGCCCGAAAGTACTTCGGCGACGAGGACCCCATGGGCAGGATCCTGGACGCCGAGGGCACTTTTCACCTCGAGGTGACGGGCATCATGCCCGACATGCCTTCCAACACGCACCTCGGATTCGATATACTCGCGTCCTTCAAGATCCAGGAAGCCTACTCCAACACCAAAGTCGACGAGTGGGGCTGGCGCACGGCCCATAGCTATATCGTGCTTCGGGACGGCAGCGACCCGGCCGAACTGGAAGCCAAGCTGCCCGCTTTCGTGGAGAAGCACCTCGGGAATCGCTACGAAGGCGGCGATGCATCCCTGACGTACAGGTTGCAGCCGGTGACGGATATCCACCTGCACTCCCGCCTGGAACGGGAACTGACGCCCAACAGCGACGTCAGATACGTCTATCTCTTTGCCGCCATCGCGGTTTTCATCATCGTCATCGCCTGCATCAACTTCATGAACCTGGCGACCGCCCGGTCCGCGGGCCGGGCCAGGGAAATCGGCCTTCGAAAGGTCTTCGGCGCGGTCCGCGCCCAGATGGCCCGGCAGTTTCTGATCGAATCGCTGCTCATGAGCGGAATGGCCGTATGCCTCGCCCTGCTTCTGGCGGTGGTCAGTCTGCCCTGGTTCAACCTGCTCACCGGCAAGTCGCTGGCCGTGGATCCGGGCACCACGTTGTTCGCCCTTGGCGCGGTGGTGGTCATCGGTGTCGTGGTAGGGTGCGTTTCGGGGAGCTATCCCGCGTTCTACCTGTCCGGCCTGGCGCCCATCGAGACCCTGAAGGGGACGCTTGCGTCGGGTTCCGGTACCGCGGGAATGCGCAGGATCCTGGTCGTCAGCCAATTCGTCATTTCGATCGCCCTGATCATATGCACCGGGGTCGTGTACAACCAGCTTGAATTCATCCAGCAGAGAAACATGGGACTGAACACGGACCAGGTCGTCGCCGTACCGCTGACTTTCGATCCGGTCCAGGAGACGGCCAGGATCTACAAACAGCGCGTGAAGGATAGTCCCTATGTAACCAACGCGACCTCCACCTATATACTTCCCGGCCACAGGAACGCCGTGATACCGATTACGTTACAGCGGCCGGGCGACGGTGACTTTGCGAAGATCGACATGAACCAGGCCTGGACGGATGAGGATTTTCTGGAGACGCTGGGCATCGAAGTGGTCACGGGCCGTTACTTCGATCCCTCCTTCGTCAGCGACTGGGGCTGGGAGACCGCGGGCGGCGGGGCTGTGCTGAACGAGGCCGCCGTAACGAGGCTCGGATTCGAATCACCGGAAGATGCCGTGGGCAAGGAAGTGAACTGGATGAGAGAGCTGCGGCAGGGATGGAACGAGGAAGGCGTTCAACTGCGCCGGATCGTCGGGGTCGTAAAGGATTTCCATTTCGCGTCCTTGCACCAGCCCATAGCCCCCCTGGTCCTGTTCGCCGACTTTCAGGGCGGTCACGTCGTCGTCAAGATCAAGCCGGAATTCATGGCTGAAGGGCTCGCCGCAATCGAGGAAACCTGGCATGAGGTCAACCCGGAGTTCGCCTTCGAGTACTTCTTCGTGGAAGACAACTTCGCGCGCCTTTACGACGCCGAGCAGCGATTCGGCCAGGTATTCGTCAGTTTTGCCGTGCTCGCCGTCCTCATCGCGTGCCTGGGTCTCTTCGGACTCGCGTCTTTTACGGCCGAACGGCGCACGAAGGAAATCGGTGTGCGCAAGGTCCTGGGCGCTTCCACGCCGAAACTGTTCCGGCTCCTGTCCAACGAATTCGTCCGGCTCGTAATCGTGGCCAACGTCTTCGCCTGGCCGGCCGCCTTCCTCGTGATGAACAACTGGCTCGAAAACTTCGCCTACCGCGTCGACCTGGGCTGGACGACCTTCGTCCTCGCCGGCGTCCTCGCCATGGCGATCGCCCTGCTGACGGTGAGTTACCAGGCCGTCCGGGCGGCCACCGCCAACCCGATCGAGTCCCTGCGGACTGAGTAGACCGCCTCTCTCGTTCCTTTTAATAGCGGTAAAGTTTCACCATGTTCAGAAACTACGTCACGGTTGCCCTCCGGCACCTGAGTCGAAGGAAGGGTTACTCGTTCATCAACGTGATGAGCCTGGCGCTCGGGATCGCGTGCTGCGTCCTCATCATGCTCTATATCCGGGACGAGTCGAGCTATGACCGTTATCACGGCAAGGCGGACCGCATCTTCCGCGTGATCTCCGAGGAATGGCAGGGCGGCGGGGTCGACCGGTCCATCCGGTCCGTGCGGTCTGCCGAAGTCATGACACCCACGGCCAGGTTCATGCGCGAAGACTTCCCCGAGGTGGAAGACATGGTGCGCTTCAACCCTCCCGTGAACGCCTGGATGGTCAAGTACGGCGACCGGGGATTCTACGAACGCGATTTCTACCTGGCCGACAGTTCTGTTTTCAACGTGTTCGATGTGCCGCTTCTGGCAGGTAATCCCCGGACCGCACTGAGCGGAAACGACCGGGTCGTGCTATCCCAGTCAGTGGCCCGCAAGTACTTCGGCGACGAGAACCCCATAGGGAAGATCCTGGACGCCGAAGGGACCTTTCATCTGGAAGTGACCGGCGTCATGGCGGACCTGCCGTCCAATACGCACCTCGGGTTCGACATACTCGCGTCATTCAGGATTCAGGAGGCGTTCGCGGACGAGTCGCTCGACGACTGGGGCCGGCGCAAGTCTTACAGTTACGTCCTGCTCCGGGAGGGAAGCGATCCAGCCGAACTGGAAGCCAGGTTGCCTGCTTTTGTGGAGAAGTATGTCGGCGATATCCACGACGGCGAAACGTCATCGCTGACCTACCGGCTGCAGCCCGTGACGGACATCCACCTTCATTCCCGGCTCGAGCGGGAACTGACGCCGAACAGCGACATCAGGTACGTGTATCTTTTTTCGGCGATCGCCGTGTTTATCATCCTCATCGCCTGCATCAACTTCATGAACCTGGCAACCGCACGGTCCGCGGGAAGGGCCCGGGAAATCGGCCTGAGAAAGGTCTTCGGCGCGGGCCGGGGCCAGGTGACGCGTCAGTTCCTGTGCGAATCCCTGATCATGAGCGGAATGGCGGTATGCGTCGCGCTGCTGCTGGTTGTGCTCGGTTTGCCCTGGTTCAATCTGGTATCGGGAAAATCCATATCCATGACCGCGGATACCGCATGGTTCATCATGGGCGCCGTGGCGGTGACCGGCATCGTGGTCGGCCTCGTATCGGGAAGCTATCCCGCGCTTTACCTGTCCGGACTCGCTCCGATCGATACCTTGAAGGGCGCGTTGTCCGGGGACTCCGGCAACGTGGACATGCGCAGAACGCTGGTCGCGGGCCAGTTCGTAATCTCGATCGCCCTGATCATCTGCACAGGCGTCGTGTACGACCAGCTCGACTACCTCCGAAACCGGAACCTGGGTATGGACACGGCACGGCTCGTCGCCGTGCCGCTGACGTTTACCCCGGTCATTGAGAAGGCGCGACAATATAGACAGCGGGTGCGGGAAATTCCATACGTGGAGGATGCCACGGCTACCTTTATCCTGCCTTTTCACAAGAACGCCGTGATCACCGCCGTTGTGCGCAGGTTGGGCGAAGGTGATAACGCCAAGATCGAAATGAACCAGGCCTGGACGGACGACCTGTTTTTCGATACGTTCGGCATGGAACTGGCCGCCGGCAGGTTCTTCGATCGCGCATTCGTCGCCGACTGGTATGGAGCGGGCGGCGGGACGGTTTTGAACGAAGCCGCAGTTTCCCGGCTGGGTTACGGTTCCGCCGAAGAAGCCCTGGATGGTCGGTTTGACTGGGTTTTCGACGAGCGACAGGGTTTCGATGAGGAGACCGCGGAACCGCGCAGTATCGTAGGCGTCGTGAAAGACTTCCACTACGCTTCGCTGCATCAACCCATCGAACCTCTGGTACTCTTTCCCGAGTCCGACGGCAGCCACGTGGTCGTCAAGATCAACGACAACCAACTTTCGGAAGGCCTTTCGGCGATCGAGGAAGCATGGCGCGAGACAAACCCCGACTTCGCCTTCGAGTACTTTTTCGTCGAAGATACCTATGCGCGCCTCTACGAAGCCGAGCAACGCTTCGGTCGGATATTCGTCAGTTTCGCCGTACTGGCCGTGTTTATCGCCTGCCTCGGTCTCGTGGGCCTCTCCTCCTACACCGCGGAACGGCGCACGAAGGAAATCGGAGTGCGCAAGGTCCTCGGCGCGTCCACGCCGAACGTGATCGGGTTGATATCGGGGGAATTCGTCCGGCTCGTGATCGTGGCCAACGTAATCGCCTGGCCGGCCGCCTATTTCGCGATGAATCGTTGGCTCGACGATTTCGCGTACCGTGTCGCCCTGGACGGGATGACTTTTGTCCTGGCCGGCGCGCTTGCCATCGCCCTCGCCCTCCTGACGGTGAGTTACCAGGCCGTGCGGGCGGCCACCGCCAATCCCGTCGAGTCCCTTCGGACCGAGTAGACGCGCCATGTTCCGCAACTACCTGACGGTGGCCGTGCGCCATCTGAACCGCGAGAAGGGTTACTCGGCCATCAACGTGATGAGCCTGGCGCTCGGGATCGCGTGCGCCCTCCTCATCCTGCTCTATATCCGGGACGAGTTGAGCTATGACCAGTTCCATGAAAAGGCGGACCGTATCTACCGGGTAATCTCGGAAGAGCGCGACCGCGACCAGGTGATCCGAACCGCCGAAGTCATGACGCCCACGGTCAAGTTCATGCGCGAAGACTTCCCCGAAGTGGAAGACATGGTGCGCTTCGTCCCGCCCGGAAACGCCTGGATGATCAAGTACGGGGACCGGGGATTCTACGAACGAAACTTCTACCTGGCCGACTCGTCGGTCTTCAAAGTCTTCGATGTGCCGCTGATCGCCGGCGATCAGCGGACGGCCCTGGCCGGTATCGACAAAGTCGTGCTGTCGGAGTCCATTGCCCGGAAATACTTCGGCGACGAAGATCCCATGGGCAAGATCCTGGATGCCGAGGGGTCCTTCCATTTCGAGGTGACCGGCGTCATGCGGGACCTGCCCGCCAACACGCACCTCGGATTCGACATCCTCGCGGCGTTCCGGATCCAGGAGCACTACGCGGATAAACCGGCCGACGTGTGGGACTGGCGAAAGTCGTACGGCTATGTCCTGCTCCGCGAGGGCAGCGATCCCGATGAACTGGAAGCCAGGCTGCCCGCCTTCGTGGAAAAGTACGTCGGCGACCAATATGATGGTGTATCGTCGACATTGGCCTTCAGGCTGCAGCCGGTCACGGATATCCATCTTCACTCTCATCTCGAGCGGGAACTGACACCGAACAGCGATATCCGGTACGTCTATCTTTTCGGCTGCATTGCCGTGTTCATCATCCTCATCGCGTGCATCAACTTCATGAACCTGGCCACCGCGCGTTCCGCGGGAAGGGCCGGGGAGATCGGCCTGCGAAAGACCTTCGGCGCGGCCAGGGGCCAGGTGATCCGGCAGTTCATCAGCGAGTCCATGCTCATGACCGGGCTGGCGGTCAGCGTCGCCCTCCTGCTTGCCCTGTTGAGTCTGCCGTGGTTCAACCTGCTCACGGGCAAATCCCTGTCCCTGAATGCGGAAACCGCCTGGTTCGCCCTGGGCGCCGTCGTGGCGATCGGCGCCGTCGTGGGTTTCGTCTCGGGCAGCTATCCGGCCCTTTACCTGTCCGGGCTCGCACCGGTCCAGGCACTGAGCGGCCTGCGCTCCACAGGTGCCGGAAACGCGGCCATCCGCCGGGTCCTGGTCGTGGGCCAGTTTGTGATTTCGATCGCCCTCATCATCTGCACCGGCGTGGTCTACAGCCAACTCGATTTCATACGCGCGCGAAACATGGGGCTCAATTCCGACCAGGTCGTCGCGGTGCCTCAGACCTTCGCGCCGGTTGTCGTGAGATCCAGCGTCTACAAAGCACGGCTGAAGGAGATACCTGCGGTGACGAACGTCTCGATGAATTTCCTGCTTCCAGGGCACAAGAACGCCGCGGCGCCGATCAAGGCGCGCGGACGGGGCCAGGACGAATCATCGATGATCGATATGAACCAGGCCTGGGTGGACGATGATTTCATCGGGATTTTCGGCATCGAACTGGTGGCGGGCCGCAATTTCGATTCCGCGTTCCCCGGCGACTGGACAGCGACGGGAGCGGTCGTAGTCAACGAAGCGGCCGTTGACCGGCTTGGCTATGCATCCGCCGGCGAGGCGTTGGGTAAGGAGATCGAAGGGCTGCAGGAACTGATTACGGATTCCGATGAGCGAGGTGAATTACGGCCGTCGATCGTAGGCGTGGTCAGGGATTTCCACTATGCCACCTTACGCGAACCCATCGAACCGCTGGTGCTGTTTCCGAACTATCCGGGCGGTTACGCCATGATCAAAATCGATGCAGGTCGCATGTCGGAAGGGCTATCGGCAATCGAAGAGGCATGGCATGAAGTAAATCCTGATTGGGCATTCGAGTACTTTTTCGTAGAAGACACCTTCGCGCGCCTATATGATGCCGAACAGCGGTTCGGAAGGATCTTCATCAGTTTTTCCGTGCTGGCCGTGATTATTGCCTGCCTCGGGCTCGTCGGGCTGTCCTCCTTCACCGCGGAAAGGCGCAGGAAGGAGATCGGGGTCCGCAAGGTCCTCGGCGCTTCTACCTCCGGTCTCGTCGCGCTGTTGTCTCGAGAGTACTTCCGGCTCGTGATCGCGGCCCTCGTGGTGGCTTGGCCAGTCGCCTATTTCGCGATGAACGCCTGGCTGGAAGGTTTCGCCTACCGCGTCGACCTGGATTGGACCACCTTCGTTCTCGCAGGCGCTCTCGCCATGGCGGTCGCCCTGCTCACCGTCAGCTTCCAGGCCGTGCGGGCCGCTGCCGCGAACCCGGTCGAGTCGTTGCGGATGGAGTAGGTGCTAATTAATGGAATATTCCCATAGAAAAACATTGACACGTCGAAGTGTATTATCATTTAATGAAATATCCTTGTTACAACGGTACTTTCTGTATCCTTTTCCTATAAGGAGCAGTATCATGCGAAAAGTAGCAGTTTACCTGCTGGCTGCGTTTTTGCTCGTGTCGATATCCGCTCAGAAAACCGTTCATGCCCAGGAGACTACGCCATCGTTTATTGTAGGAGGCGGACTGAGTCTTCCCATAGATGCCGAGGGAGCAAAGAATGGACCGGCGATTCGCGGCGGAGTATCCTTGCCGGTTTATCAGCGCTTGCATGCGGTATTGGAAGGTCATTATAGCCAATACAAGCCAGAAGAAGACGTGCTTGCCCCCGGGGTGAGTGGAAAAACGAATCTTACCGGAGCGAACCTCGGAGTTATGCTGCATTCCTCTTCTTCCACCGTAAGTGTATATGGGCATGGAGGAATAGGATTGACACGTGCTAAAGCGGAAATTTCCAGAGGAGGCGTATCTATCAGTAACTCCGAGAGTGCTTTAAGTTTTACGATAGGTGGCGGTGTTCATATTCCCATAAATCCGTCGATTGGCGTGGCTCTCGATGCGCGATACAATCACGCAATGACGGACGTGAAGCACAAGTGGATGCCGATCACCTTGTCTATTGTGTTCAGTCCATAGCGTCACAAATTGAATTTCCGGCTTTGTACATTAGAATGGTTAATCAAAACACCCCGCGGCGTAATCCGTTGCGGGGTGTTTTATTGCAATGGGTCATGAGATTCTTCTGTTAGACAAATCAAAAAAAGTTTCAAAAGACTCTTGCCTGTTCGCAAATAATACAATATCTTGTTTGCTACGTGTCTGAACACCACTATACCTAGTGATTCTTAATTCTTAAATTATCAATCAATTACAATCGGAGATCCGCCGCAGATGCGATGTCCTGCGTGTGGCACGCTCAACAGCCACGTTGTAGACTCCCGAACCATCCAGAGCGGTAGAACGATCCGCCGCCGCCGCGAGTGCCTTTCCTGCACCAAGCGATTCACTACTTACGAGGCGATCGAGGAAGAGGAACTGATGGTGGTGAAATCCGATGGCCGGAGGGAAGTCTTCGACCGCGGTAAGATCATGCACGGGCTGAAGCTGGCGTGCACGAAGCGCATGGTTTCCGCCGATCAACTCCACGAGCTCGTGGACCGTGTCGTGTACCACGTAAGCAACCTGAGCGAACGCGAGGTCTCCTCCGACAAGATCGGCGAATTTATCATCCGGGAACTGCGCAAGATCGATGAAGTGGCCTACGTGCGTTTCGCCTCGGTCTACCGGGATTTCAAGGACAGGAGCGAGTTCGCGGAAGAGCTCGAACAACTGGAGAAGCAGGAGTTGGCTGCGGTCGTCAAGGACCAGCCCGACCAGGGCTGATCCAGGTATTTGGGTACCTGGTCTGCGTTTTGCGGGATCAGGTATTTTTTGTTGACACAATATACACATCGTTTCGACGTTACATTTCTAAAGAAGGTGATTTAGGGGGCTAGTATGGCTGAAGACAAACTCGAATTGAATCTGGAAGAAACCCACGATCTCTTGATGGAAGAGACGGAGGAATCCGTTGCCGGAGGGGATGCCGAAGTGTCCGTCGATGACACGACCTCGGTCGACGCGCCGGTCGACGCACCCATCGAAGTGCCGGCCGAATTCGGCGGCCTTACCGTCGAGCGGCTGTACAGCAATCCCGGCCACGATCCCTACGCCGGCGTGGAATGGGAGAAGCGGACGGCCACGATCGCCGGCGACGGGGGCGATGTCGTCTTCGAGCAGAAGGACGTGGAGATCCCGGCGGACTGGTCGCAGCTGGCCACCAACGTCGTCGTGTCCAAGTACTTCCGCGGGCCCCTCGGCACCCCGAAGCGCGAGAACAGCGTCAAGCACATGATCAACCGCGTGGCCGACACGATCGCGGGCTGGGGGCGCGCCCAGGGCTACTTCGCCTCGGAGGAAGACGCCGACGCCTTCCACAACGAACTGAAGCAGATCATCCTCAATCAGCGGGCCACGTTCAACAGCCCGGTGTGGTTCAACGCGGGCGTCGAGGAAACGCCCCAGTGCTCGGCGTGCTTCATCCTGTCGGTCGACGACTCCATGGAGTCCATCCTCGAGTGGTGCAAGGTCGAAGGCATGATCTTCAAGGGTGGCTCGGGCGCCGGCGTGAACCTGTCCCGGATCCGCTCGTCCAGGGAAATCCTCTCCTCGGGTGGCCAGGCTTCAGGGCCGGTCTCTTTCATGCGGGCGGCCGATTCGGTGGCCGGGTCCATCAAGTCGGGCGGCAAGACCCGCAGGGCCGCCAAGATGGTCGTCCTGGACATCGACCATCCCGACGTGGTGGAGTTCATCTGGTGCAAGGCGAACGAGGAGCGCAAGGCCTACGCCCTCGGCGACGCCGGCTGGGACATGACCCTGAACGGCGACGCGTGGAGTTCCATCCAGTTCCAGAACGCCAACAACTCCGTGCGGGTGACGGACGACTTCCTGGACGCGGTGGAAAAGGACGGGGAATGGACGCTGCAGTCGATCACCACGAAAACGCCGGTGGAAAGCCTGAAGGCGAAGGAAGTCATGTCCTGGATCGCGGAAGCCGCGTGGCAGTGCGGCGACCCGGGCATGCAGTACGACACGACCATCAATGACTGGCACACCTGCGCCAACACGGACCGCATCAACGCGAGCAACCCCTGTTCCGAGTACATGCACCTGGACAACAGCGCGTGCAACCTGGCCTCGATCAACCTGCTCAAGTACCTGACCGACGAAGGCACCTTCGACGTGGTGGGATTCATCCACACGGTCAACATCATGATCATGGCGCAGGACATCATCGTCGACAACGCGAGCTACCCCACCGAGAAGATCGGCGAGAACGCCCGCGCCTTCCGCCAGCTGGGACTGGGCTACGC
The DNA here is from genome assembly GCA_026702745.1 of Gemmatimonadota bacterium. NCBI lineage: Bacteria > Pseudomonadati > Gemmatimonadota > Gemmatimonadota bacterium. The sequence goes on along the minus strand of JAPPBT010000018.1, from coordinate 52,742 downwards.
CAATCTCGGCGCACTGCTCATGGCCATGGGCCTGCCCTACGACAGCGACGGGGGCCGCGCCTTTGCCGGCGCCATCACGGCGCTGATGACCGGCCAGGGATACTACCGGTCCTCGGAGCTCGCCGAGCACCTGGGCACCTTCGACGGCTACGACGTCAACAGCGAACCCATGCTGAGGGTGATGCAGAAGCACCGGGACGCCGTGGACGACATCCAGGCGGAGATGGTGGACAAGAACCTGCTGGACGCCGCGCGCACCGCGTGGGACAACGCCCTTGCCCACGGCAAGGCGCACGGGTACAAGAACAGCCAGGCCACGGTGCTCGCGCCCACGGGGACCATCGCCTTCATGATGGACTGCGACACGACGGGCATCGAGCCCGACATCGCCCTGGTCAAGTACAAGCGCCTGGTGGGCGGCGGGACCATGAAGATCGTGAACCGCACCGTGTATTCCGCCCTGGAGAAGCTGGGTTACTCGAAGCCGCAGATCGAGCGGATCGTCCATTACATCGACGAGCACGGCACCATTGAAGGCGCGCCGCACTTGCTCCAGGAACACCTGCCGGTCTTCGACTGCGCGTTCCGGACCGAGAACGGAAGCCGTTCCATCCACCACATGGGCCACGTGAAGATGATGGCCGCGGCGCAGCCCTTCATTTCGGGCGCCATATCCAAGACGGTCAATCTCCCCAACGAGGCGACGGTCGAAGACGTCATGAACGTGTACATAAAGGGCGGGGAATTGGGTCTGAAGGCCCTGGCCATCTACCGCGACGGGTCGAAGCGCACCCAGCCGCTCAGCACCAAGGCTTCGGAGAATGAAGAAGAGGGCGCCGAGGTTCAGCCCGTGCGCCGTCGGTTGCCGGACGAGCGCGAGGCAGTAACGCACAAGTTCAGCATCGCCGGCCACGAAGGCTACCTGACGGTGGGGCTGTTCGAAGACCGCCAGCCCGGCGAGATATTCCTGCGGATGTCCAAGGAAGGAAGCACGGTGTCCGGCATGATGGACGCTTTCGCCACGGCCATTTCCGTGTCGCTGCAGTACGGTGTGCCCCTGGAAAGCCTGATCCGCAAGTTCAGCCACATGCGGTTCGAACCGGCCGGAATGACAGGCAACAAGGATGTGCCCATCGCCAAGTCCATCACCGATTACATCTTCCGGTGGCTTGCGGTTAAGTTCCTGCCCGAGGACAGCCATTCTGAGATCGTGGCGGACAAAGACATGGAAAACACCATGCATTCGAACGCCATGGACCAGACGATGACCGCGCAGGAGAACCAGGAACACGAAGTCTATACCGCCCAGGCCGACGCGCCTTCCTGCTCGGACTGCGGCAGCCTGATGACCCGCAACGGTACCTGCTACGTGTGCCGTGAGTGTGGAACGACGAGCGGGTGTTCTTGAGGTTGTGTAAACGTCCGCTACTCCTCTCCCGGGGCGTAGCGGAATCGGGTAGCCGGGACGCTCGATATAGTGATCTAGCCTTTTATACCGCCGGACACCGGGGAATCGAGTACCCGGGGTTCGGCCCTGACCGGGTGCGGGGATACGCCGGGGAGACCCGGCACCTTCTCCGTGCCCGTACGGTCAGGTCTGGCCAGCCGGGCCTCCTTCCAGCCGGGACTCCAGCGTTCAGGCCTCCTCCAGCCCCAGCCTTTCCTTCCAGTTTCTATCCGTAACCATGTAGTACAGGGCGCCCACGGCGGCAACGGTGACCCGAACGATCCGGTACGTCAGGGCGGCGGCCAGTCCCGTGGCCTGGGCGACCGTACCCGGGACCGATCCGTCGGCGGTCGTGCTGACGAGGTGGTAGATGTAGATGACCGCACCTTCCAGCGCGCCGACGCCCCCCGGCACCGGCGCGAAGGTGCCGATGATCTCGGCCGCGGGGATCAGCATGAGGTGCGCCCAATAGTCCGGCGCGGCCGCACCGGGCAGGAGCGCCATCGCGCAGCAATAGAAGGCCGATAGCATGAAGAACTGGCCGGCCAGGCCGATGAGCAGGGCCTCGGTGAGCGCGCTGCGTCGCGTCTGGTAGAGCGCCAGGCTGCCCGCCAGTTCGGCGAAGAAAGGCCCGACGAATCGTAGCCGGGTAAGCCGCTGGAAGAAGGTCCAGTCCAGTAGCCGGAAACGAAGGGAAACCGCCACGCAGATCAGCCCGGTCAAGGCACCGCCCCAGAAGACGAGGACGGCGATCATGATCTCCCGGTGATGCCAGAGGTCCTGGTTCAGCAGCGCGGCCGCCGATCCGACGATCAACAGCGCCAGCATGCCGATCAGCCGGTCGAGCAGCACCGTGGCCGCGGCTACGGTCCGTCTTGATTTCTGGCGGCGCGCGATGCCCACGGCGCGGACGATGTCGCCGCCCGCGGTACCGGGCGCCAGGTAGTTGAACAGGTTGCTGACGAAACCCAGACGGACGGCCTCGCGGAATCCCAGCACCAGCTTCTGGCCCCGGGCGAGAAGGTACCAGCGGAAGAAGGCCAGCACGGTCGCTATCGTGGCCAGTACGACGCCGATGCCCAGGAAGGTGAAATCGATTTCCCGGCGGATGAAGTCGACGTATTGTTCGCGGTAGAGATAGATAAGGTAGGCGAGGATGCCCAGTGCGATCAGCCACCGGAGCCATCCCCAGGCCTTCTTGAGCAGGTTCAGTTCCCTTCCTCCTCGGCCTGTCTGACCTGGGCCAGCGACTGAAGCCGGACGCAATGCAAACCCGTGTACGGAGCGCGTTTTCGGAACAGGCCGTAATCTTCCCGGCAGGACGTGCAGCTATACCGGGCGCCCCGGACGTGGCGCAGTTGTCCTCCGCAGGATGGGCAGGGAGGGACTCGTCGAAGCATCCGGTGGAGTATAGGAGATCAGGTGACCGGCGTCAAGGTATCAGGTTCGAGAACGGTAATCAGCCTCAATTCCCAACCAGAGACTGGCATCTACGCCTAACACCAATTCGAATTGTAAAGCGGTCTCCTGTGTAATCGGAGCCTTCCCCGCGATGATATCCTCAATGAGCTGCGGTGAACAGTCGCATCTTCGAGCAAATTCAGCGTGTGTGAGTCCTTGCGCGGCCAATCTCTCTTCCAGGACCATTCCAGGTGACACTACATAGTCCGGTTGGTACTGGTTTTTACCCACCGACATCTCTCCCTCCTTTGACATAAAGGTATGTACAATAGATTCGTACACTTGTAACTTGATTAGTCGGAAAAAGTTGGATTGTATCGGCACTCGAGAACAGATTTTAGAGGTGACTCCATGCCAAAAACCATAGCCATCGTAGGCGCACTGGATACCAAGGGCGATGAGTTCGCCTTCGTCAAAAACGAGATCGAGCGGCGTGGACACGGGACGCTGGTTATCGATACAGGCGTCATCGGCGATGCCGCCTTCGAAGCAGACGTATCGAATGAACAGGTCGCCGAAGCCGCCGGCACGACGATCGACGCATTGAAGAAGCGCGGCGACCGCGGCGAGGCCATCGACGCCATGGCGGCCGGTGTCGCGGAAATCGTGCAGGGACTGTATGAAGCCGGCGTGTTCGACGGGATCATCAGCATGGGTGGATCGGCCGGCACCGCGGTGGGGACGAGCGCCATGCGGGCGTTGCCCGTGGGCGTGCCCAAGGTGATGGTGTCCACCGTGGCCGCGGGGGACACGACCAACTACGTGGGGATCAAGGACGTGTCGATGATCCCTTCAGTCGTGGACGTGGCCGGCATCAACCGCATCAGCCGCAGGATCTTCGCCAATGCCGCGGGCGCGATTTCGGGCATGGTGGAAACCGAGGTGCAGGAAGCGGCGGAAGACAAGCCGCTCGTTACCGCCAGCATGTTCGGCAATACCACCGACGCCGTGGACCAGGCCCGGGCGATCATGGAGAAAGCCGGCTACGAGGTGCTGGTCTTCCACTGCACCGGCGCGGGCGGGCGGACCATGGAGGGCCTGATCGACGAGGGCCTGATCGAGGGCGTGCTCGACATAACGACCACGGAATGGGCCGACGAACTGGCCGGAGGCGTGCTGACCGCAGGCCCCGAACGCATGGACGCGGCCGGCAGGGCGGGCATTCCCCAGGTAATCGTACCGGGCTGCCTGGACATGGTGAACTTCTGGGCGCCGGACACGGTGCCGGAGAAGTACCGCGACCGCAGGCTGCACAAGTGGAATCCGAACATCACGCTGATGCGGACCAACGTGGAGGAGAACGCACGCCTCGGTCAGATCATCGCGGAGAAGGCCAACGCTTCGAGCGGGCCGGTATCCATCTTTCTGCCCCTGAAGGGCGTGTCCATCCTCGACAGCCCGGGGAACGAGTTCTGGTGGCCCGAGGCCGACCAGGCGCTTTACGACGCCATCAAATCGAACGTCTCCGCCGACGTGTCGGTATCGGAGATGGACTGCAACATCAACGATCCGGCCTTCGCGGAAGCGGTCACCGGCCGGCTGCTGTCCGATCTGAAGGGATAAGGCCGCCATGCCCGTCATCGACGCGGTGGAGCTCTATCACGTCGCCATGCCCCTGATCTACCCGTGGCGCACGGCCTACGGCAGCGACGACGTCATCGAGAGCGTCATCGTGAAGATGCACGCCGGTGATGCCGTGGGCTGGGGGGAGACGACCCCGCTCGCGAAGCCGACCTACAGCCCGGAATACACGGCCGGCGTGTTCGCGGTGACCCGGGACGTCCTCGCGCCGCTGCTGGTCGGCAAGCGGATCGACAGCGGCCAGGATCTGCACGAGGCGTGCAACTGGGTCGCCGGCAACTTCTTCGCCAAGGGCGGACTGGACGCGGCCTGGTGGGACCTGCACGCCCGGTTGGAGGGCAAACCGCTCTGGCAACTGATCGGCGGCAAGGGGCCGGTCATCGACGTCGGTGCCGACTTCGGGGTGCAGGACAGCATCGACATGCTGCTGCGCAACATCGAGCAGGCCGTGGAGGCGGGGTTCAAGCGGATCAAGCTGAAGTACAGCCGGGGGTGGGACCTCGACATGATCGCCGCGGTCCGTTCGGCCTTTCCAGACCCGGTCTTTCATATCGACTGCAACAGCGGATACACGCTGGACGATCTGCCCATGTTCCGGAAACTGGACCGGTACAATCTGGCCATGATCGAGCAGCCCCTGATGCGCGACGACCTGGTCGACCACGCCGAACTGCAGCGTCAGATCGAGACGCCGGTCTGCCTGGACGAGAGCATCACGTCCCCCGCGAAGGCCCGCAAGGCGATTCGGATCGGCGCGGCCCGCTGGATCAACATCAAACCGGCAAGGGTCGGCGGGTTGACCCAGGCGCTGGAGACGAACCGGATCTGCGAGGACGAAGGCATCCCCTGCTGGACGGGCGGCATGCTGGAATCGGCCCTCGGCGCGTCGTTCTGCATGGCGCTGGCGACGCTGCCCAATATGAAGTATCCGTCGGACGTCTTCCCGAGCACGCGGTTCTACGAACGGGACCTGAGCGCGCCGACGCTGGAACTCTCGGGCCCGTCGCAGATGGTCTTAAGCGATAAGCCCGGCGCCGGCGCGGAACCCGTGCCCGAACTGCTCGAACAGCAAACGATCGACCGGGCCGTGATAGACGGATCCTGAAAGGCGTCCCTTGCGCGCCGGTCTCGACGGAACCGAAGAACACGACGGAACCAGACCCATGTCCCCATCATCATCCCTTTCCCCCTTCAACCACATGTCTCGCGAGGAGTGGTCGCAGCTGCGCGCCGCGACGCCGCTGACGCTGTCCGAAGAAGACCTGCAGGAACTGCACGGCATCAACGAGATGGTCTCCCTCGACGAGGTCGCCGAGGTTTACCTGCCCATGTCCCGGTTCCTCAACCTGCATGTGGGCGCGGCCCAGCACCTTTACCGGGTGATGGACACATTCCTCGGGAAGCCGGCCGCCAAGGTGCCCTACGTCATCGGCATCGGCGGAAGCGTGGCGGTGGGCAAGAGCACGACGGCCCGTATCCTGCAGGCCCTGCTGAGCCGCTGGCCGAACCATCCCCGGGTGGACCTGGTCACGACGGACGGATTCCTGTTTCCCAACCGGGTCCTGGAGGAAAGGGGGCTCATGCAGCGGAAGGGATTTCCGGAAAGCTACGATCTCCGGCGCCTGGTGCGGACGATGGCGGACGTGAAGTCGGGCCGCGAATCGGTCACTGTTCCGGTGTACCGGCACCTGATCTACGATATCGTTCCGGGCGTGGAAAAGACGATCACGCAGCCGGACATCATCATCCTCGAGGGACTGAACATCCTGCAGACCGGCCATCACCTGACGGGCGACGCATCGCCTCGCGTCTTTGTCTCCGATTTCATCGATTTCTCGATCTACGTGGAGGCGGAAGAACACGACCTGGAGCAGTGGTACGTCGATCGTTTCCTGAGGCTGCGGGACACCGCGTTCCAGAACCCGGAATCCTACTTCCACCACTACGCGGGATTGAGCACGGAAGAGGCCGTGGAAACGGCCCGGGGGATCTGGCGGGACATCAACCTCGTGAACCTGCGCGAGAACATCATTCCGACGCGCGAACGGGCGGACCTGATCCTCGAGAAGGGCACGAACCACCGCGTGACGGGGGTGTACCAGCGGAAGTTGTGATCAATCCCGCAGAAACCGCTTCAGCACGTTGGACGTGACCCTGGAAACCACGTCGTCCACGAGGACCGATGACGGGTAGGTGATCGACCCCGCCGAGAATACCATCCCGCCGCTTTCCGTCTCATGTACGACCATTTCGGCCCCACCGTCGTCCACGTTGGTTCCCTTGGCGATCAGTTGGGTGTTTGCCGGTGAATTGGGCGTGATCTTGTCGGTTTCGTGTCCCGATGCCCCGCCGGGCACCCGTTCGTGCAGGCTTGCTTCGCCGAAGATTTCACCTTCCGCGACGCCGGTGCCCTCGAAGACCCAGTGGCCCGCGTCGATCACGCGGTACGGCGCGCTGGTCATGATCCCCGTGCGGGTGAAGGCCACGCCGAGGAGGTTCGCCTCGGATTCGTTGTAGATGTTGAAGCGGCTTTCGATGCCCTCCCCGGGCCGGTCGAGCGAATCGATGTTGCCGTTCTTCACCTTCATCGTGTATTCGTCGACGAACTCGACCTCGCAGTTCAGGCCGTTGCCGCCCAGGTACATGAGCCGTCCGCCGGATTCGAACACCCAGTCCTTGAGCCGGTAGTACATGTCCCGCGACCAGTATTCCGGATGGGTGGTGGTGATGAGCACCTTGTACCGGTCCAGGGGCAGCGTGCCGTCGTGGAACTGCGTCTCGGCGTAGAGGTCGTAGCCGAAGTCCTCCCGCTCCATCCAGGCCAGGAACCGCCACTCGGCGGGTGCCACGTGACAGGCCGCCCTGCCCCGGATCATGTCGGTGGCTTCGACGTCTTCGGGAACGTGGTTGATGGGCTCGGGCCGGTCGAAGGAGAGCGGCGCGTAGTCGTCCGCACTGTACATCCGGTGCTCGGAATCGGTGTACCGACTCAGGTCGTAACGGGCGTTGACCGTGGGGGTCGGGGGAAAGGCATCGGTGTGGATGTAGTTGCTGCGCCCTCCGAAGTTGTTGTAGGCGTTCCAGTTGATGTTGGCGGCCAGTATGGCGACGTCGGTCGTCGGCGCCGCGGGCGCGACGATCCAGGGGAAGGAGAAGAACCCGCCCGTCTCCGTGGACGCGTGGAGGTAGTACAGGCCGGACCGTTCCGGCGCCTCGATGTACTGTTTGTGGGCGGGATTCGTATAGCCCTGGGTATTCCACTTCACGCCGGACCGGGTATAGTCGCCGTCGGGCGTGATCTGCATGGTGGCGCGGGGGCCGTGTTCGTCGTACCAGCCGATATTCCGGACAAACTCCTTCTTCCAACCGTAGCGGTACAGTTCAAGCTGGTAAGCCTCCACCGCGTGCACGCGGAACTCCGATTTCTCCCCGGACCGGACCCACTTGGGCCACATGTACCCCAGCAGGCTGTCCCGCAGCAGCCGGAAATGGTAAGGCTCGTCCTCGCGCGGGATCATGTACACGCTTTTGTAACCGAAATCCCGGCCGGCAAGCGTGACCTTGTACTCCCGGCCGGGCGTCACGTCCGCGTAGACCGCTCCCGTGGCCCGGGAGCGCGCCTCGATGGATGCTCCATCGGCTTCGAACTCCAGCAGCACTTCGGGAATAGCGACGTAGCGTTCGTCACTGACATATCCAACAAGCATTCTTGAACCTCCGGTTGGCGGACGTTACGGTACGGTCTCCGGCCGTTGTGAGCATTGCGGGCTTGCATGGTGTCTGGCTGTGCTGAGGACCTGACCCGGAAGACAATGTACACCGAACTTCATCGCCGTCAACCGTACCGGCGAGTCACACCGCGGCCGCCGAATTACCTTTGACACGGAATCGGGACGGATGTTACCTTGCCTGTCCGTGTAGTGATCCGAATCCCTCGTACGTTTTCTATTCGACAAGGACCCTGGCATCGTGCCCGCCTGCCGGTTGAAAGACATCGCGCGCCTGGCCGAACCCGGCGACAACGTGGCCATCGTCTCCCGGCGGCAGGAAGCGGGAACGGAAGTGAGAGACGACGCCGGCGCGTCCTTTTCCCTCGCCCATACCTTGCTGGAAGGGCACCGGTTCGCCGTTCAACCCATACCCGCCGGGGAGTTCGTCCTGTCCTGGGGCCTGCCCTTCGGCCGGGCGACCCGGGACATCGCGCCCGGCGACTACCTGTGCAACGCGGACATCCTCGACGCGCTCCGTGTCCGCCAGGTCGATTTCGCCCTCCCGGACCAGCCCAATTTCGAAGACCGCGTTGTGCCCTACGAACTGGATGAGTCCACCTTCAAACCAGGCGAGCAGGTTCCACTCAGTGACCGTCCGCCGGCGTTCGACGGTTTCGACCGCGGTCCGGCGCGAGGTGTCGGGACCCGAAACTATATCATTCTGCTGGGCATTACGTCGCAGACGACGGGTTTCGTGCGGCGCCTGGAATCGCTGCTGAAAGACCAGGCGGACCGGTACCCGAACATCGACGGCGTGGTGGCGGTGGCCCATACCGAGGGCGGCTCGGGCATGGATCCCAACAACCGGGAACTGGTGCTGCGGACGCTGGCCGGTTTCATGGTCCATGCCAACGTCGGGGCGGTGCTTGCGGTGGACCGCGGCACCGAGTTCGTCTCGGACCGGATGCTGGAAAACTACATGCGGCTCAACCGCTATCCGTTAAGCGATGTTCCCCACCGGTTCGAGACGCTCAAGGGCGGGTTCGAAGAGGACCTGGAGCGCTGCGCGGGGATCGTCACCGGATGGTTCGAGACAGTCAACCGAGTTTCGCGGAAACCGGTATCCGCTTCTCATCTCAACATCGTGCTTCAATGCGGCGGTTCCGATTCCTTTTCCGGGATATCGGGCAATCCCCTGGCCGCGCTCGTGGCCCGTGAGATCATCCGCTTCGGCGGGAAGGCCAATCTCGCGGAGACAGACGAGCTCATCGGCGGCGAACCCTACGTGCTGGACAACGTACGGGACATCGAGACGGCCCGCACCTTCCTCCATATGATCGAGCGGTTCCAGGAGCGCACGGCGTGGCACGGCCAGTCGGTCGACGCCAATCCGTCCGGCGGCAATAAGCTCCGGGGGATCTACAACATCGTGCTCAAGTCCATCGGCGCGGCCCGTAAGCGACACCCGGACGTACGTCTCGACTACGCCATCGACTACGCGGTCCCGATGAAGGAACCGGGGTACTACTTCATGGACAGTCCGGGCAATGACCTGGAAGCCATCGCGGGCCAGGTGGCGTCCGGCGGCAATCTCATCTTCTTCATCACCGGGAACGGTTCCATCACCAACTTCCCCTTCGTGCCGACGATCAAGTTCGTGACGACCACGAAGCGGTACGAGATGCTCTCGGGGGAAATGGACGTGAACGCCGGGGCTTACCTGGATGGCGTGTCCATGGAAGAACTGGGCCGGCAGACCCTCGATCTGACGCTGCGCGCGGCGTCGGGCGAGTTGACCCGCGGCGAGCGGGCGGGCCACAGCCAGACCCAGATCTGGCGGGACTGGCGGCAGACCGACGGGAGCCGGCTGCAGGACCTGCGCGATCGTCCCGCACCGGAGGGCAGGCCGCTGGCGGTCCGGTCGAACGGGGAACAGGCGCCCCCGCCGGCGTTCAGGCTGCCCGTGTTCGAATCGAAAGGGTCGCGCGCCACCGACCGGATCGGCCTCATACTTCCCACCAGTCTGTGCTCCGGCCAGATCGCCCGCATGGCCGCGGAACGGTTGACCGAAAAAGGCGTGGGGCGCGACGCCGGCCTGTCCCGTTTCGTCGCCCTGGTGCACACCGAGGGGTGCGGCGTCTCGGGCGGCGTATCCGAGGAGATGTACATCCGCACCATGACCGGCTACCTCACCCACCCCATGACGGCGGCCGCCCTGCTCCTGGAACATGGTTGTGAACGCACGCACAACGATTTCTACCGCCAGCAACTGGTCGACCGCGGTCTGGATCCTGCGAGCTTCGGCTGGGCCAGCGTGCAGCTCGACGGCGGTATCGAGAAGGTCATCGACCGTATCGAGGATTGGTTCACTGGGACCCTGGACGGCTGCGAGGGGCCGGTCGCGGTCGAAGCCGGCCTGTCTACGCTCAGGCTGGGTGTGGCGACGGCCGGTCCGCCGGCCTCGGATCTGTTTGCCACGGCTGGTCCGGCTACGACGGCTGGCCCGACTACCGCGGCCAGTCCGGATACGACCTTATGCCCGGCTGCCACGGCCGATCCGGTTTCCAATGATGTATCCGAAGCACTGTCGCAATTGATCCTCGATGTCGTAAATGGGGGCGGTACGGTCGTGGTGCCGGACAACGCCGCGCTGCTCGGCCACCCGGCTTTCCTGCGGTGTCTGAAAGATGGAACCGCGTCCCCGACATTGACTTACGGAGAGCCCGCTTCGGTACCCGGATTGCACGTGATGGAGACCCAGACGGCCCACTGGGTGGAAACCCTGACCGGGCTAGGCGCGGCCGGCGTGGAGTTGGTCGTCGCCGGCGTCGGCGGCCACCCCCTGCCCGGCCATCCCATGATCCCGGTGCTGCAGGTCGGAGCGGACGAACTGCCCGGTTCCTTCCGCGAAGACGTGGATCTCATCCTGACCGGGGGACCGGCGGAATGGCGCCAGGGCGTGCTGGCCCTGATCCGGAATACGGCCGCCGGGAGGTATGCACCTCGGGCCGCGGTCGTCGGCAACACGGATTTCCAGATAACGCGCGGCCTCCTCGGCGTCTCGGTGTGAAAGGAATCCCCCATGCCTCGTGAAGTCGTCCGGCCCGATAAACTCGATCTCGATTCGCCCGGGCGCCGGGACTACTGGGTCGCCCTCGAACACGATTCACTCTGGGCGGACCATCTCATCCCCCTGACGGTCATGGTCGGACCTGACGCGCGCGAAGGCGAAGGCCTTCTCGCCACAGGTTCCAACCACGGCAACGAATACGAAGGACCGGTGGCGGTCAAGGTACTGCTTCAGGAGATCGAGCTGGTAGCCGTCAAGGGGCGTCTGATCTTCATTCCCGTGCTCAACCCCGCTGCCTTTCACGCGGGCCGCCGGGCCAGCGACGCCGACGACGGGGTCAACCTGAACCGGGCGTTCGTGGACGGCGCCGGCACCTCGCCGGCCCTCGCGGGCATCACCCACCGGATCGCCGGGTTTGTGCGGGAATATCTCTGGCCCCGTGTGCACGTCGTGACGGACATCCATTCCGGCGGGGCCGAGCTCGACTTCGCCCTGTGTTCGAGTTTCCACGAGGTGGATGATCCGGAACAGGCGGTCGTCATCGAAAATACGGCACGGTGGTTCGGCACGCCCTTCTTGATGGCCTACCAGAACGAGACGCCCGGGCTGATGGTCAGCGAAGCCGAGCGGTTGGGTAAGATCACCATCGGCACCGAACTGGGCTGGGGAGAATCGGTCAATCCCGACGGCGTCCGGTATGCGCGGCACGGCATACGGGCCGCGGCCATCCACCACGGCCAGCTTGCCGGTGACATCCAGCCCATCGCCCATCACGCCGACGGCACCCAGAAACTGACGGCCATAATCGACCGGGCCTGTTACGTACCGGCGCCTTTCCCGGGTCACTACGAACCGCTCATGGCCTGCGGCGCACGCGTTGCGGCGGGGCAGACCGTGGGAAACCTGCACGATTTCTACCGCGTGGACGATCCGCCCTGGCCTGTACGCGCGGGCGTGGACGGCTACGTGCTTTCGCAGGCGTTCCGCCAGCCGGTCAGGCAGGGTAGCCACATCCTGGTCGTGGCCCAGGAATACCCGTTGCGGTCGATTCCCGCGTAATCGATCCGGCTAGACGGCCAATCGTCAGGCGGCCAGCCATCAGCCGGCCAGCCGTCAACCGGCCATCGGCCATCGGCCATCGGCCATTGGCCATTGGAAGCGGATACACATTGAAGAACACGAATCCCCGCACGGAACCACTTGAAGACCATCCCGACCGGCTGAAGTGGAACGCAAGGTACCTGTCGCCGAAGCGCCTGGCGCCCAAGGGTTTTTGCCCGCTGTACGACCGGGCCGGTGCCCTGGGATATCCAGAAGGTCCCGTGCTGGAACTCGCCTGCGGCCAGTCGGACCAGGCTCTCACCCTGGCCGGCGACGGTCGCGAGGTGCTTGCTGTCGACATATCGAACGTAGCGCTTGACCATTTGCGTACGGAGGCGGCGGAAAAGGGGCTCGAGCCCCGTCTGACCTGCGTGGAAGCGGACCTGGCATCCTGGCGTCCGCCAACCGATAGTAAATTCGCCCTTGTGATCTGCGTAATGTACTGGGAGGCGGCGGTCTTCGACTATGCCTGGCCCGTGGTCGCCGACGGAGGGCTCATCGCCTGGCAGGGCTTTAACCTGGACCACCTGCGGTACCGGCCCGCACAGAACCCGGACTGGTGCTTCAAAGAAGACGAACCCGCGAACCGGCTTCCCGCCGGCGAGTTTACCGTGTTGCACGAAGAGGACGTGGATGAAGGCCACCGTGTGATCCGTCGCATGGTGGCCAGGAGGATCCGAAGTTGACCCCGGCGGGGAGGGGAACGGGGAGGAGAACATGGAAGTACGACGAATCGCCATATTGAGCCCGGGAGAGATGGGACATTCCGTAGGGAGATGCCTCCTGGCGGGTGGCTTCGATGTTGCCACCTGCCTGACCGGCCGAAGCGAACGGACCCGTACTTTGACGACGGCCGCGGGCATCCGGGATGAACCGGACCTGGACGTTCTGGTGCGGGACACCGACCTGATCCTGTCCATCCTGGTGCCCGATCAGGCCCTGGCGCTCGCCAGAAAGGTAGCGGAGGTGTTGAAACGGACCGCGGCCTCGAGACAGGCCGGGTCCTCGCCGGCCTACGCCGACTGCAACGCAGTCTCCCCGGATACGGCGAGAGAGATCGACCGGGTCATCTCCGGCGCCGGAGGGCGCTTCATTGACGCAGGCATCATCGGCGGTCCTCCCGGCGCAGTCGAGAAGACCCGCTTCTATGCTTCCGGTCCTTACGAGGCCATACTCACGCAACTCGACGGCCACGGAATCCTCGTCCGGCCACTGGGCGGCGAAGTAGGCAGGGCGTCGGGCATCAAGATGTGCTATGCCTCGGTTACCAAGGGGACCTCCGCCCTCCATGCCGCGGCACTGACCGCCGCCGAAGTCATGGGTCTGAGTGAGGAGCTGCTGGCGGAATTCGCCGAAAGCCAGGGCCAGCGGCTCAGGGCGATGGGCGGCGTGAACAGCCTGTCGGCCAAAGCCTTCCGCTGGATCGGTGAAATGCAGGAGATCGCGGCGACCTACGAACGTGCCGGGGTATCGCCCGGTTTTCACGAAGGCGCCGAACACATCTTCCGCCTCATCGCCGAAAGTCCCATCGGCCACGAACGGCCTGAGACCGTGGACCGCAGCCGCACCCTTGTGGAAACGGTGGCCATCTTCGCGGACGAGGCGCGTCGGCGGTCACGTGAACCCGGTAAAGGATAAACACCATCCCAAAGATCCAGACTCTGGGCATACCGGTCCGCAGCGTCAACTGGGTCCGGGTCTTCCCCACACTGGACGGGGCTGGTCGGGACTGCCTGGTGGCCGTGATGGGCCAGCAGGCGGCGGGCTTCACCGTCGTGAAAATCGACCCGGCCACCGGCACGACGTCCCAAGCGACGGCGCCTGATCCCACCGCCAATTTCCCCACGGGCGCCTTGCGCACCCGCGACGGCCTGGTCTACATCGGTGCGGCCTACGCGGGGCACCTCTACCGTTACGATCCCGCGACGGAAAGACTGGAAGATCTCGGCGCCATCAACCTGCCCGACGATACCTTTCCCTGTAACATGGACGAGGACGACAACGGCGTGATCTGGATCGGATGCTACGGTTCGGCTGGTTTGACGAGCTACGATCCGGCAGCCGGCGCGTTCACCCGCCACGGGCGGATGGACGAGACCGACATGTATTGCTATCCCTACGTCGGCGCCGGGGGAACGATCGCCTGCAACATCAAGATGACCCGTCCGCACGTGGTCGTCTACGATCCGGCCACGGACCGGCGCGAGACCGTGGGGCCCGTGGTGGTCACGGAAGACGGGGGATCGCTGAACCTGTACCGGGCGGTCGACGGTCAACTCTACATCCGGTCGACCGCGGGCGATTTTAGATTGAAGGGCTTCGAAGCCGAACCCGTAGATAGCCTTCCGGATCCGGCGCCGCCGCTGCCGATGTCCGATGGTTCCACGGCGGATTTCGCGGACCGGGAAATTCAGATGTTCCGGGAAATCGCTATTACCCAACCGGGGTCCGGCAGGACGCGCACCATCCCCGTGGCCTACGTATCCGCGGGCAGCGAGATCTTCCTGGTGCATCGCGGGCCCGACGACAACATCTACGGTTCGAGCATCCTGCCGTTGCACCTGTTTCACCACGATCCGTCCACCGGCGCCACGGACGACCTGGGCATATGCACCACCGCCACCGGCGAAGCCTATTCCATGGCCAACATGGACGGCAAGCTCTTCATCTGTTCCTACCCGGGCGCCGTGCTGTCCGTCTACGATCCCGCCCGGCCCTATCAATTCGGGAAGGAAACCGGCAGCAACCCCCGGGATCTCGGCCGCATGGACGAAATCTCCTACCGGCCGCGTTCCATGGTCGCCGGTCCCATGGGCCGCGTGTGGACGGCCTCCGTACCGAACTACGGCATGTGGGGCGGACCACTGTCCTGGTACGATCCCGGCACGGACACCTTCGGTACCTATCGCGATATCGCCGGGGAGGCCAGTTGCTGGTCGCTGGCCTGGCTGGAGGCCCATGGCCTGCTGGCCGTCGGGACGACGATAGACGGCGGCACCGGCACGCAGCCGCGCGTAGACCAGGCATCGCTGTTCCTCTGGGATTACGAGAAGGAGAAAAAGGTGTGGGAAGGCCAGCTCCCGGTCGAGGTTACGGCCGTCGACGCGCTGGCCGTCATGGACGGCGGCCTGCTATGCGGGACGGCCCGTACAGGATCAGGGTCCAATCTCTTCGTTTTCGATGCCGGTGACCGGCGGATCGTGCACCTGGCTTCCCTGCCGGGCGGGCGGTCGCTGGAAGGCGGCCTCCAGACCGGTCCGGATGGCGGTATATACGGATTCACGACCGACTGTTTCTACCGTTTCGATCCCGCCACCGGCGTCGTGACTACCATTCACGAAGCGCCGTCCGCCTTCCAGAATCCCGGTCCGATGTACGGGGACGGCGTCTACTTCACGAAGAAACACGAGCTGAAGAAGCTGGTGTTTTGAAAAACGAATGATCGCAATGCCCTACATGACCTTGACAGGCCCGGCCGCATGCCGTAAATATGCAATGGTTTTTATTGAGCATCGCCAACCCATCACTAAGGATCCGTCTGATGAATACCCCGTTCAGATCGTGGAAAAGGTCTGTGTTTCTTGCCGGTCTGGTCTCGCTGTTGTTGATCCGGCCGGACCCGGTCGCCGCGCTGGATGCCCCGCAATCCTGGGAACTGCGCAAATCCACGATTATCGACCTGCCCCGGACCCATCCCGCGGCGTCTTACCTGCCCGACCTGATCAAGCGTCTTGCGTCCGGACAGGGCGGAGGGTCGCCCGTGTCAGAAGCGGAGTTCCTGGCCCTGTTCGACCGGCCTGAAAGCCGAGAAGTCTACAACAACCAATTGATCAAGGTGGCCACGCCCCGGAGCGTCGCGATTCAAAACAAGGCCCACGAGGATTTCTCGCGCGTCTTTCTGACGGAAAAGCGGGTGAAACGGGGTGTTGCGTTCCTCGAGGAGAAGAAAGAACTGCTGGGCCGGGCGGAGCGGACTTACGGCGTAGCGCCGAAGGACATCGTGTCTATCTTGATGTGGGAATCCGGACTGGGCGAGTTCACGGGCAACTACCGCGTGTTCAATGTCCTGGTCGCCCAGCTTCTCTACTTGGAGGAAGCCCAGCAAGAAGCCGTGCGACGTATTACGGCCGGGGGTGAAGCCGATCCGCTCGCTACGGCCGCGGTAGCCGAAAGGCAGATGGAACGATTCGCGAAAATCCGCCGCAGGTGCGTCGGCAACCTGGTAGCGCTCCTGCGCCAGAGCAAGGCCACCGGGGTGGACCCGCTTTCGCTCCACGGTTCCTGGGCTGGCGCCATCGGGTACCCGCAGTTCATGCCGGCCAGCATGCCCCATGCCGCCGATGGAGACGGGGACGGCGAAATCAACCTGCATTCGTGGCCCGATGCCATCATGAGCGTGGCAAAGTACCTCAACGAACGGGGTAAGTACCACACCGCCGATGCCGCGCGACGCAAGGCCATCTTCAGCTACAACCCCATCGACTCTTACGTAAACGGTGTGATCAAGTACGCCGAAGCCATCTCGAAGGCGCGCTGAAGACAGCCCCTTCCTGCGATTTACCAAACCAACCTGCAAGATCCCGTTTCGGTTATCCACGAACGCCGGGTGGCGTTGTCGAATAGGCGGTCGGCACATGACCATGCAGGACGACATTGATCCAGCCCTGGATCTTGTCCTCGAGCGTCACATCCCGGACGTCACGCCCGCCCAGTTGTGGCGTGCCTGGACAGAGCCCGAGGAATTAAAGCAATGGTTCACGCCGAAGCCGTGGCAGACGGTTGCCTGTGAAATCGATCTGCAGCCCGGCGGCGCGTTTGGCACGACGATGCGCTCTCCCGAAGGCGAAGAGGTATCGGGCACCGGATGCTATCTGGAGATCGTCGAGGATCGGAGGCTTGTCTGGACTGATGCATTGGCGCCAGGTTACCGGCCGGGCGCGTCACCGTTCATGACGGCCATCATCACGATGGCGCCCGAATGCGACGGTACGCGCTATCGTGCGCTTGTTCGGCACCACGACGAAGCCGCCCGTCAGAAGCACGAGGAATTGGGGTTTTTCACGGGCTGGGGCACTGCACTCGATCAACTCGTCGAGCACGCGCGGAAGCTTGGCTGAGGAAGTCACCAGGACAGCTATCCGTATCTACAGGGCGATGATCTGCCGGATGCGCTCTGCGGTCTGTCTCATGGTGTCATCGTCGCCGCCCACCTCGCTCACCAGGGCGCCGTCGAACCCGATGCCGCGCAGTTCGGCCATGACCGCCGGCCAGTCCGTGTCGCCGTCCATCAACTGGACCCAGGCGCCTTCCCCGCGCCGGAAGTCTTTCACGTGCACCTTGAAGATCCGCCGGCCCAGTTCCTTGATCCACATGTCCGGGTAGCCGTAGAGGATCATGTTGGCCGTGTCCAGGTAGATACCGACAGCGGGCGAGCCCACTTCGTCGACGAGCTGTCGGGCTTCCCGGGGACTCAGCATGAACTGGTTCCACACGTTCTCGATGCCGATCCGGGTGCCGTGGCGCTCCGCATCGGGCGCGAGCTCGCGCAAGGCGTCGCGGAAGTTGTCCCAGGTCGTCCCGTAGGAACTCTTGGGATCGAGCGCTCCGGGATGCAGAAGGAGAGCGTCCACACCCAGGATCTCGGCGATTTCGAAGCCGCGCTTGAGGATGGCAACCCGCTTTGCCCGTTCGTCCGCGGACGGCGATAGCAGGGACCCGGCATCGCCGCGGATAGCGATCATGGAACACAATTCGAGTCCGTGGTTACTGCAGGCCTTCCCCACGGCGGCGATCTCCGAGGTAGAGGCGTCTATGTCCGGTGAACCCTGGTCGGAGAAAACCAGTTCGATGGCCTCGTAGCCCAAGTTTCGGGCCTTCGAGAGATCCGCTTCGAGATCCTGGCGGGCGAGACAGAGTTGCGTGATGCCTGGCTTCATGGGGAGTCGGCTCCTTGGAAACGTTACGGGGACGCGAAATGGTTGCGAAAATTGAAATCGATGGGGAAACAGGAATCGTTGCGGACGGCAGTAATTTTGAAGTTAACAGTCGTGTCGAGGTAGGTTATATTAAGGGGAACAAAAGGCAAGCGAATTGCGCCGCATCTGAAACGAGGAGGAAGACCATGATTCATACACTGGCGCGGTGGTGTTTCGCCCTGGCCCTGGTCGGCCTGGTGACGGAGTTCGCCGACGCGCAACCGCGGAACCTGGCGCCGAGGCTGAATGAGGCCGCACCGGAGTTCAGCCTGCAGGACGTCAACGGCGAGACCGTCAACTTCGCCGATTACAAGGGCAGCAAGAACCTGCTCGTGGTCGTCGACCGCGGTTGGATAGGCTACTGGTGACCCCTTTGCTTACGGCAACTGGGGCAGTTGCAATCCGATTACGAACGTATAGCGGCACTCGACACCGAACTACTCTTCATCAATCCCGAAGATCTCGAACAAACCAGGGATTTCGTCGCCAAGTCGAAAGTCACGCGGGAGGAACTCTCCTTTCGCGTTGTCGCCGATCCGGACCGGGCCATACCCACCAAGTTCAAGATCGAGATAGACACCGACAAGGGGACGGAGGTAGCTCCCACGGCCTTCATCATCGACAAGGAAGGCGTCCTTCGGTTCAAGTACGTGGGATCGGACCCCTTCGACCGGCCTTCGACCGACAGCCTGGTGGAGATCCTGGGTATGATCGAAGGGCAGTAAGCCGGTATTGACGTAGAAGTCACGACGCGAAGCCTAAGGTCAGGACGTCAGGTTCCTGATCTCGTCGGACACGAATTCGACCAGGATCTGGGATTCCAGCCAGACTTCGTAGAGCGGTCCGCCTAGCCTCGGCCGAAAGCGGTGGTGAAGTCCATGCGATTCCGCCACCGCTTTCAAGTGGTCGAGGCTTTGCTTTGTCTCCAGCAGTAAATGGGTCGAATTGAAATTCTGTACTTCTTCACTCGGCCTGAATTCCGCGGCGTGTTTTCCGGGGTAGAGCAGGTAGTTGTTCGGAATGAACTCAATCATCTCTCCGGACTGACGGTCCCATGCACATACCCAGGCGCCTTCCATGGTCCTCGATGTGAATGGATATACAGAGCCATCCGTCAATTCCGCCAGAATTCCCGCCGCTCTTTCCGGGTTCGATGCCGTAATGGAAAGGTGTTTGATCTGCATTCGTCCCCCTTCAGGTTTACCTGGATCAGGATGATCAGGGCATCCCAAGCGCCCGACCGATTCTTTCCACCTTCTCGTCGATCCTTTCCAGGTACCGCATGGCCGTCTTGTAGGTGGGCATGAGTACCCGCTGCTCATCCACCTCGCCATCCAGGTACTGGTCGGCCATCCACAGGTAGATGGAGATTTCGTAGATCGTCCATTCAGGATCTTTCGGGGTGTTGCCATATCCTTCATAGAATGCGACGGGTGTGGGGCCGATCGGCTTCAACCGGAAGATTTCCAGCCTGACCAGGTCCCAGGTCGGATCGCCGGACCAGGCGTACTCCCAGTCGAGCCAGGCGGAGCACCTCCACTGGTCGTCTGTCTCGTGAACCAGCACGTTCCAGGGATGGGGATCGTTGTGCAGTAGGACCAGGGGTCTTTCGTTCAGCAGGGGTACCGCTTGCTTCAGTACCCGCTTCATCGACGCCAGGTCGAAACAAGTTTCCAGTCCCCGCTTCAGCAGGTTCTCCGCATGCCGAACGGCCTGGTGGTAGTGAAATTCGCCCCAGGATTCTTCTTCGAAGGGCTGAACGTGTTGTCCGACGATCAGTCCCGCGCTGTGATCGGGAAGCTGGATGGAATGCACTTTTCGAAACGCGGCGCCGACATCCCGCCAGGCCTGAGCGCGCTGACCGTCGGTCAGGCTATCGACAACATCACCCAGTAACTGCCCGACTTGAACTCCATCAGCACGGCACGTCCACTTTCATCATCGTGATGCGCGACAATGGCCGGCACGGGTACGTCGTGATTAAGCAACAGGTCGTGTAAATACAGTTCTTTTTCGACCCTTTGAAGGTCGTCATCAGTATCGTACGGCCATTCGTATTCGCGGAGGATGTAGCGTGTGTCGTCCCGGAGTTTTATGAGGGAGGTTCGGTTGGTCACGCCGGTATGGAGCGGCTCGATCGATCGGATGGTGTTACGGCAATGCCCGGCTTCGGCGAGTAGCCCTGTAAGGAATGCAGGAAGCTGGGACATGGGGTATGCAAGCTTTCAGTTCGATCGTTTCAGCACGCGTACTTCTGTCTCCAATCGTTCTCCCAGCCGATCCCTTTGCAGCTCCAGGTCATAGTGGGTCTGCAGATTCAACCAGAATCGATCCGTAGTGCCGAAATAACGCGCCAGCCGTAGCGCCGTGTCGGCCGAAATGGCGCGTTTGCCGTGCACGATCTCGTTTATACGGCGCGGGGAAACGGATATATCCACGGCAACACGATACTGACTCAAACCTAGTGGTTCGAGGAACTCTTCCTTGAGGATCTCACCAGGATGAATCGGAGGCATAATAGCAGCAGGCATGTGAAACTCCTAATGATAATCTACAAGTTCGACATCGGAGGCTCGGCCGTTTTTCCAAACGAAGCATATGCGCCATTGGTCGTTAACACGTATGCTGTACTGGCCTTTGCGGTCCCCTGTGAGTTTTCTGTTCTATTACCAGGTAATGCGATCAAGTCCTGAAGGGTGTCCGCGGAGTGGAGCATGACTAGTTTCTTCAAGGCGGCACGAGCCAAAGTACCAGAAAACCTACGAGACTTTACACGCCGAAAACTCTTTCGGTCTCACGGTCTTTGAACAATATGATCATGCCAATACCATTACTATAATAACGTCACATGTTATTAACGTCAAGCGTTAATAACGAGTGTTATCGTAAGGACCGGTGTGGTAAAGCACAGAACCATGAGAACGGTATCCTCTATGGGAAGTTCTGATACAACTTGACCCCCTCCAACCCCTATTTACCTTAGTCAAGACACCGGCATATTCCTGATCCTTTTTACACAGTTACTGCAACAGCCTGGACGACAACACAACACCCACTCGATCTATATCCGAGGACTTCCCGCCATGCCCAACGACCACGAACTGCGGTTCGCCGCCGATGATTACCAGTCGGCCGACAACCGGGATTTCACCACGGACGCCATCCACGGAGGCTACCACGGCACGTCGTCCGCGGTGCCGATCTACCAGGGGAACACCAATTACCGAGAGGGTTACGAAGGGACGAATTCCTACGGCCGCGGGCTGGACAAGGCGGGCGGTCCCACCAGCGGTGCACTCGAAGAACAGGTGAGGATCCTGGAAGGCGCGGAGTGGGCGCAGGCGACCTCGTGCGGTATGTCGGCGGTCAGCCAGACGTTGTTCGGTCTGCTTCGGAGCGGCGACCGGGTGGTCTGCCACGAGACCGTGTATGCCGGTACCCACATGTTGTTCCAGGACGTGCTGCCGGTGAGATGGGGCGTGGATGTCGAGATGGTCAACCTGTGCGACCTGGACGTCCTGAAGAAATCGCTGGAGAAACCCGCCCGGATGGTCTACTTCGAACCGTACGCCCATTCCATGGAGTTCATCGATCTGGCCCGCGCCACGGAAATGGCCCACGAAGCCGGCGCGCTGGTCGTGGTGGACAACACCTTCCTCTCCCCCTACCTGCTACGTCCCTTGCACTTCGGCGCCGACGTGGTCCTCCACGCCATGACCAAGTACATGGCCGGCCATGGCGACGCGCTGTCCGGCATCGTTGTGGGCCGTGACGAGGAGATCCGGAAGCAGATCCACTTCATGCGTATCCTGATGGGCGGCGTGCTGGCGCCCATGAACGCCTTCCTCGTGCACCGGGGCCTCAAGACCCTGGCTTTCAGGATGGAACGGCACTGCGCCAGCGGCCAGAAGGTGGCCGAATACCTGGAGAGGCACAAAAAGATCGCCCGGATCGACTACCTGGGACTGAAATCCCATCCCCAACACGAGGTCGCGACCGGGTATCTTCGAGGCTATGGAGGAATGATGCGGTTCTTCTCTGGGTCCGGCGTCTCTCTCGACACTTTCATCGGTCGGTTAAAGATGTGCAAGCCGTGGTACAGCCTCGGCGATGTGGAGACGCTGATCCTGCCCTCGGGCGAGGGTGAAGAAGGCGGTTTTGAAGCGCGCGTTTCGGTGGGCCTGGAAGATCCGGACGACATCATCGCCGACCTGGATCAGGCGATGGAGAATGCGTAGGAACCTGCGTTCATCCTCACACCACCCTCTCTACCTCTCTCCCAACAGGCTCGGTCTTCTTCTCCGTGGGCGGCAGGCAGTTACGCAGGACGATGTAGCCCAACACGCCCGAAAGCAGCGATCCGGCCAGGATCCCCAGTCTTTCGTCGAATAACCCGTACGTGTCGATGTCCGCGAAGGCCAGCGACCCGATGAAGAGACTCATGGTAAACCCGATGCCGCACAGGGCGCTGGCTCCGTATATGCTCGTCCAGGTCATGCCCGTGGGCAGGCTGGCCCATTTGAATTTGACGAACATCCAGCAGAGGCCGAAGATACCGATCTGCTTGCCCAGGAACAGGCCCAGCGCCACACCGACGGGAACGCCGTGAAGTACCTGGTCGAGCGTCATGCCCTCGAAACTGATCCCGGCGTTGGCGAAAGCGAACACGGGAAGGATGACGAAGGCGACGACCGTATGCAGATCGTGCTCCAGGATCTTGAGCGGCGAGACGTCGGGATCGGTCCTGGACCGCATGGGAATGAATATGGCCAGGATCACGCCTGCCAGCGTCGCGTGGACGCCGGACTTCACCAGCGCGATCCACAGGATTACACCGACCATCATGTAGGAACTGTGGGAGACCCAGTTCCTGTTGTTCAGGAAGAACAGCACCAGTACGCAGCCTGCGGCTACCAGCAGGGCCGGTATCGATATTTCCGCCGCATAGAACACCGCGATGATCGCGATGGCCCCGATGTCGTCCAATATGGCCAGGGAGGTGAGGAAGACTTTGATCGAAATAGGCACGCGGGAGCCCAGGAGGGCGAGCACGCCCAAGGCGAAGGCGATATCCGTGGCCACCGGGACGGCCCAGCCTCGCAACGCGTCAGAATTGCCGCTGTTGAAGAGGAAATAGATCAACGCGGGGACGATCATGCCGCCGACGGCGCCCACGCCGGGCAGGACGATGTTTCGCCGGTCCGACAGCTCCCCCTCGAGGAATTCGCGCTTCAGTTCCAGGCCGACGAGGAAGAAGAAGATGGCCATCAGGCCGTCGTTGATCCAGAGCTGCAGCGGCTTGTGGATATCCAGCGCGGCGATGTGAATCTGAATCGGGATATTCAGCAGGAAGTGGTAAAGCGGCTCAAGGAACGAGTTCGCGAATATCAAGGCCAGCGCGGTCGCGAGCATCAGGAGGATGCCGCTGGCGGATTCCAGGCGTAAAAAGGCGTCGATGAACGGTAATTTCTGATTCGACATAAGCTGTGTTACCCGTACCTCATCAGGCTGAACCCGTCACCCGCCCGACCATCTCCTCCACGTCGACGGACCCGCTGCTGCACGAGGCCTCGATGGCGGCGAATACCATGGCCACGCTGCGGATGTTGTGTTCCAGGCGCGTGTCCGGCGCGGGCCCGCCGTCGATCCAATCGAGATACTCGTTGATCTGCCACTGGTGCCCGTCGTATTCGGGAACGACCGGGCTGACGTCCTCGACCAGCATGCCCTTGCCGGGCGTGTGCCGGTATATGCGCGTGACCCCGTCGCTTCCGATGGCGACGGCGCCTTCTTCGCATTCGACCCGGTAGTACTCCTTGTGCCAGCTGTTCTGCTCGGCGGCGCCCAGGCACGAACCCTCGTAGGCCGCCTTCACGCCGTTGGTCATGTCCATCACGTACATGGCACAGCAATCCCCCTGGAAGGTGCTCCACGGCCGGTTCCACTCCCAACCGGCGATCGTCTTGCAGTCTCCCCCCGAGAGATTCCGCATCATGTCAAAGTGATGCACGGCGCCTTCCACGAGCAGGGTGTGCAGTATTTCGTAGCGGAAGGCGCCCCAGGCGCCGTGCTTCCGGTAGTCCGCTGCAAAGCGGCCCTGGATGTGGTTGATTCGTCCGAGTTCTCCGTCCCGCAGCACCTGCCGCATGGTCAACATGCGGCTGGAATAGCGGTAGTTCTGAATCACGTGCATCTTAAGGCCGGCTTCCGTGACCGCCCTGTATATATCTACGCATGCGGGCCACGTGTCGGCAATCGGTTTTTCACTCAGGATGTCCAGCCTGTGTTCCACCGCCAGCATTACGGCGTCCCGGTGGACGGCCGGCGGGATCACGATCGTGCAGTAGTCCGCGTCCACCTCCCCGAAGGCGGCCGCCATGTCCGTGTACCGACGCCTCTGTGGAAGCCCCAGGAAATCCCCGGCATCGTGTAGGATATCCGCATTGATGTCCACCAGGGCGACGATTTCGTGCCGGTCGTTGAACCGTGGATAGAATTGGCGTATCCATGCGCCGGCCATGCCGCCGCCGCCGATCATCAGGCATTTCTTTTTGTTAGACACTCAGTACTCCGTTCTCTTGTTGGAAAACGATCTGCGTTCGATGATAATCGCCTCGCTATATCACCATCCTCTTCCATGCGCCTTGCCGGAACCGGTAGACGCACGCGATGCCGAGCAGGCAGATATAGATGGTCGCGCTCAGCCAGGCGCCCCAGAAGTTCAGATTCAGGGTGAAGGCGAGCAGGTAGGTCAGTGGAAGGAAGATTACCCAGGCGCCGATGAAAGCGGCCACGGCGGACCACCGGGTGTCGCCGGCGCCGCGCAGGGCGCCGATGAAAATGACCGCGAGCGCGTCGAAGGCCTGGAACAGCGCCGCGTACAGGAGTCCCTGCCTGCCGTAGCGGATGACGTCGGGATCGTCGTTGAACAGGCTGACCAGCGGCTCGGGAAACAGCAGAAACGCCAGGCCGACAAAGACCATGATGCCCATCGCCAGTTTCAGGGCGCTGTAGGCGCTGCGTTCGGCCAGCGCAATACGTTTGGCCCCGATGTACTGCCCCACGAGAGTGGCAGCGGCCATGCCGATGCCCAGGCCGATCATGTAGGAGATGGACATCAGCTGGATGGCGATCTGGTTCGCGGCCAGCTGGGCGTTCCCCAGCCTTCCGATGATAGCGGCAAATATGACGAAGCTGCCGATGTCGAGAAACCGTTGCAGGCCGATCGGGGCGCCGACTTTCAAGAGCCGGACCTGGTCCAGCCACCGGGGTCGCGGCACGGTCCGGTTGTCGTAGTGACAGAGCCGCCGGGACAGGTACAGGACGAGGTATATTCCCCCGCCAAGAATACCGGCCAGCGCCGATCCAATAGCCGATCCCTGCACCTCGAGGCGGGGCAGGCCGAAGTGGCCGTAGATCAACCCGTAGTTCAGGATGACGTTGATGATGTTGATGGTGATGCCGATCTTCATCGGCGTCTTCGTATCGCCGATACCTCGGAAGAAGCTGGCCGTGGTCATGGCGACCATGAAGGCCGGACCGTCGATCAGCCGCCATTGCAGGTAGGTGATCCCCAGGCGCCGCACTTCGGCGGAGGGTCCCGCGAGGTCGAACAACAGGGGTACGAAAGGGATGACGAGCAGGATCAGTACGCCGCTGGCCACGGCCATGTACAGCCCCTGCCACGTCATGTAGCCGCAGGCCTTCCGGTTGCCCGCGCCGTAGCTCTGGGCGACGAAGGTGTTCAACCCCATGGCCAAACCCAGGAACGGAAGGTAGAAAAGCCAGGCGAGCATGGATCCCAGGCCCACGGCGCCGATCTCGGCCACGCCCAGCTGGCCGACCATGTACGTGTCGACCACGCCCAGCAGCGTTTCGGACATGTTGGCCAGGATGATCGGGTAGGCCAGCAGCCACACCTGGTTCACGCTTCCCGAAGAGGGATGAAAGGCGGGTACCGTATCCTCGGCCGTAGGTTTCGATGTATCGGAAACGCTCATTTTTTCTGGAAGGTTTTGGCTTGTTCACAGGGTATAACGCCGTTCCGGACTCTTCGCATACTAACGAATCAGTCGGATCGGTTCTCGCGATTCTCGCAAGAAAGTGCGCAATGCAACGCGTCCCTGCCGGAACGCTACACGTCCGTGTCGGAAACGCTTCGCGTCCGTGCCGGAGGTGCTACGCGTCCCCGACGATGGTCAGTCCGCCGTCGACCACGAGGCTGGCGCCGGTGATGAAGGACGCCTCGTCGGACGCGAGAAACACCACGGCGGACGCGATGTCTTCCGGAAGGCCCAGCCGCTTCATGGGCGGTCGGTCGATGTAGGGCCTGCGTATCGACTCGTCGAGGCCGTCCCAGGCATTCGTCAGTATGGCGCCGGGCAGCACGGCGTTGCTGCGTATTTCCGGTCCGTAGTCCACGGCGACGGCCCGCGTGATCCCGACGACCCCGCCCTTGGCCGCGTCGTAGGCGGCGTAGTCCCGGAACCCGACGAGACTGTGTACCGATGCCGTGTTGACGACTGCGCCTCCTCCGGATTCCCTCATGACCGGGATGGCGTGCTTGCAGCCCAGGTAGATTGATTTCAGGCACACGTCGAGCGTGCGGTCCCAATCGGCTTCCGCCAGGTCGCACACCGGTCCGGGCGCGTGCCAGTACGCGTTGTTGTGCAGAATATGAAGTCCGCCGTAGGTGTCGACCGCGCACTGGACCATGCGCCTGACCTGTTCGTCCCGGCCCACGTCGGCGACGCAGGCCGTGGCCGTCCAGCCTTCCCGGCGGATCGATTCGACGGTCTGTTCCAGCCCCACTTCGTTGATGTCCACGGCCACGACCCGGGCGCCTTCCCGCGCCATCCTCTCCGCGGTGCCCCGTCCGATGCCCGATGCCGCGCCGGTTACGATCGCTGTCTTGTCTGCCAGTCTCATGGTTCTGCTCCGTTGCTATGCCGCTGAGTTCAGATTGTGTCGCGAGATCAAGCCATGCCCCGGTTTCCGGGTCAACGCTCGGTAACCGGTGACTCCCGGGTGCGGCGCCACAGGTCCTCGAACTCCGCGGTGCCGTCCTCCCGCCAGTATTCGGTTCGGATGCCGGGCGTATAGGCCTCCAGCTCCCACCCATGGCGGATGTTCCCGAAATGGACGCGATGCCCGTCGGGAAACACCGCCGTGCGGATGAATCGCGGCCTGGCAAAATCGTAGGGTTCGTCCCGGTCGCGGAAGGGTCGCATCACGTCATCGGGGACGAGAAAGCCGTGCATGGCCTCTTCGTCCACTTCGACGCCCAGCCCGGGTCCGTCTGGGACGCGGTGGAAGCCGCCCACGACCTCGATGGGGTTTTTCAGCAGGTGGTGGCGGTACAGATTGATGCAGGTGATGGCGGGCCAGGTGGCGTGGGTGAGCACGGCGCCGAGATGGGCGGCCCAGGTGGTGGTGAGTCCGTTGCCGACCATCTGGAGCCAGAAGGGCATGTTGGCCTCCGCGCTGAGGATGCCCTGATAGATTACCCGCGTGGCGCCGCCGCTGACGACGAAACCGTCGCAGACCGCCTCGCGGATCGCCGTGGTGTAGGGCGGCGAACCGAAATGCATGGCGATGGGACGGCTGATGACCTGCCGCAACTGGCGGTTCCCCAGGAGGTCGGTCTGCGGGATGGGCGTCTCGAACATGGCCACGATGTCGAAGCGCTCCAGGCCGCGCATGACAGGCATGGCCGCGGCCGCGTTGTGCATGGAACCGTTGGCGTCGAGGTCCACTTTGAAGTGGCGCGGCACGTTGGCGTCGATCGCCGTCATCTGTTCGTGGATGTCGTGCCACGGCCGTTGTTTGAGCTTGATGGTCGTGTACCCGTGGTCCACGGCGTCCCGGACCTGGCGGACCCAGTCGTCCGGCGGCCCCTCGTTGGACCACCAGGATATGGGGACCCAGTCCCGCGCCTTGCTGCCCAGCAGCTTGTGACAGGGGACCTCGAGCGCCTTGCCGACCACGTCGTACAGGGCCATCTGCAGCCCGGCGCCGATGGTATCGTCCTGCATGAAGTCCGCCGGGCTCTTTCCCATGACGCGCTGCACGCTCTCGTCGGTCACCCGCGCGTGGGTGTAGTGGACGATGGTCTCGCCCCAGCCCACGAGGCCGGCGTCGGTGGTGACCTTGCACAGTTCGAACACGGACCAGTTGTATACCGTCCGCTCCGCCATGGGCCGCTGTCCCTGCGTGAACGGCACGGTGACGGTGAAGCGTTCCACGTTGGTGACTTTCAGGGCCATTACGTTGCTCCGCTCCTCCCGGTTACTCCGGATTTACCAGGTAGGCCGCCAGCAGGGCGGCGCACTGGACCAGACTGTTGCGGGGGATGATCTCGAATCCGTGGGTGTTCTCCGTAGGGATGCACAGCAGGCCGGCCTGGGGCGTCTGCCCCACGGACTTGGCCATGGTGGCGTCCGAGGCGTAGCTCTGCCAGTACGCGCACTGGGGCTCCATGTCCAGCGCGCGTCCGCACGCCAGCAGACGGTCCGCGACGGCCTTGTCGTAGAGTCCCCGCCCGTCGCCGTAGACGACAATGGGCTCATCCGTGAGCGCCACGCCGTATTCCTTGCAGGCAGGACCGGAATCCACGGCCAGGGAGATCTCGCCGGGCAGGGTCCGCGAGGCATAGGCGGCGCCGTGGCCGCCGATCTCCTCGCAGGTGGTCATAACGAGGTAGGCATCGCCCGCGGGCCGGATGTCGAGGTCCCTCAGGCTCACGGCCGCACCGATAGCGATGGCGATCGCCGCCCGGTTGTCCATGAAATACCCGCCGATGCAGTCTTCGATCTCCCAGAACGCGCGACGCGATTGGGCGATGACGACCCGCGTACCGGCGTGAACCCCCACCTCCTTGAGCTGCTCCGCCGTCCGGCGTGTGAAGACGTACACGTGGTTCCAGTCCATGGCCACGTTGCCGCCCTTGGCCTTGGTCTCCCAGATCCGCGCGGAATCGGCCGTCGTGTGCTGCGGTCCGACGGACAGGACGCCCGGAACGATGCCGTCGTCGGCAAGGATCTCCACGGGTCCCTGCCCGTAGTTGGCGGGATAGATGCCCCCGAGGGGATTGACCCGGAGCGTGCCGTCTTCGTTGACGCGCTTGACGACCAGGGCCAGTTCGTCCAGGTGGGCCATCACGCGGACCACCGGGGCGTCCGGCGAGTCGCCCTTCAGCAGGCCGATGACGTTGCCGGCGGCGTCGATCCAGGTCTCGTCGCACAGGGACTGCAGTTCCCGTTCACAGACCGCCCGCACCTCGTCTTCCTGGCCTGACGGCCCCCGGGCGTGAACGAGTTCCTGGAGCAATGAAACGAGGTGGTCGTCGGCGGACATGGATCGCTCCTTGCGGGTTGAATTGACCAGTCGCGGTCTTGATGCGTTAGTCGAAAAAGTATGCGTAAAATAGTACTTTTCGATCGGCTCCAGATCAAGGGTAAAGACTTGACAGAGGGCATGTTATGTATAAACTCCAGATATCATCCTCGCGGTGTCCGGAGTTTCTGCCGTCCTGGATTCGGACGTGGTCTCAGGTGCGGTGATTGGTGGCGCCGTGAATGCTGAAGTGGTTTCAGGCGCATATTGCCGGTCAGGATCAGGGAGCGGTCTCAGGAGCGTAGATTGGTTCAGGTTTCTCAACTGAAGCTGGCGGGAATCATCACGAAAACGACGGTCGTGCACACCGTGACGTATTTCGTCGCCGGTGCGCTGGCTTACGCGTTTTTCGACTACCAGTCGCTCTGGGACGAACCGGTATTCAACGTTTACATGAAGCGCATGGACGACCCGGTCCTGATGGCCGGACCGCTCTTTCAGCCCATCCGAGGGGTGTTGTTCGGCGTGGTGTTCTACCTGCTGCGCCGCGAATACTTCGGCCGGGCATACGGTTGGCTGACCATCTGGGTAGTCCTGGTCGTGCTGGGGATGCTGAGTACGTTTGGTCCGGCACCGGGTTCCATAGAAGGCCTGATCTATACGACGATTCCCTTCGGCTCGCAGTTCGGCGGCGGGAGCATCGAGACTTTAGCCCAGGCACTTACCTTTTCGTTTATCGTGTTCTACTGGGTGCGCCAGCCCGAAAAGCGGTGGTTGACCTGGGTGTTGACCTCCGCGTTTCTTCTCGTCCTGGCGTTTTCAATCATCGGGATGCTTCAGTGATTCTTCCTGATTTACCTATTTTACAGGAGTCATTATGTACAGGAATCTGATTGCAATACTCGTAAGCAGCGCATTCGTGACCATGTTGTCGGCCTGCGCGGCTACGGATGAGGAAACGGCAGCGCCCGCGTCCGAAACCGCGGGCGAGTCCGATACCGCGGGCGACGCTGAAACCGCGGGCGACGCTGAAACCGCGGCCGACGCCGACGTCCTCACCACGACCCTGACGCCTGACTCGGACCGGGCCGCTATCGTCGCCCACCTGCTGGAGGCGGAGCAGAAGAAGATCAACACCGAGGCCATGGCGGTCAACTTCCCCGACATGGACAGGCAGACCGCCTACGACATCCAGGCGGACATTCTGGCTGAGAAACTGAAGAATGAAGAGCGCGTCGGCTGGAAGATCGGCTTCTCCCGAATGCCCGAGGACCCGGCCACGCTGGATCCCATTTACGGTCATATCATGGCGTCGAACGTGTTCGAACCCGGGACGCCCGTGGAAGCCGCGTCCTTCGTGGCTGACACGGCGGTCGTGGAAGGCGAGTTCGCCTTCTTGATCGGCGAGGATCTTCCCGGTCCCGATTTGACCCGTGAGCAGGTCGGCGATGCCGTCACCGCGGTGGTCGGCGTGATCGAACTGCTTTCCACGTGGACGAACGGTACCGAGGAGAATCCGTCCACCCGTGACCATGATGTCACGGGCAACGTGTTCCACGTGGGCATCATCCTGGGTGAGACGCGCGTGCCGCTCTCCGAGATGGATTTCACGAAAGAAACCGCGACCGCGGCGATTGACGGCGAGGAAAGGGCCTCCGCGCTGGCCACCATGAACATGGGCGTGGACCCCCTGGAGGCGCTGACCTGGCTGGCCAACGAGTTGACCACCTACAGCGACGAGTACCTCCGGGCGGGGGACGTGGTAATCACCGGAACGGTCTTCCCGCCGCCCCGCATGGGCGCCGGCAGCAAGGCCGTGATGAGCTACACGACCCTCGGCACGATCGAGGTGGAACTAAAGTAAAGGACCTTGGCTACTCAACCTGGGATTCGTAATCAAGCGCATGATGATTAACGCCAGGAAACTAATCCTGGGAACCGCCGCCTATACGGTCTGTACCTTCTCCCTCGCGGTGGGCTGGCATGTACTCCTTTTCCAGGAGAGGTATGAATCGTTCGGCTACTTCGAGGGAGAGCCTGATTTTCTGCTCGGGTTGCTCACCATCGTGCTCCAGGGCGTGCTGCTCTCCGCGCTGTTTCCGATGCTGAAAGCCGAGGGCACCTCATTTCGGCGGGGGATCAAGTTCGCTTTCATTGCAGGTGCGTTCTTCTGGACTTCTCACGTGCTCGCCTTCGTCGCCAGGCAGAAGGTCCCGGAAGTGTCGGCGTTCATCTGGATGGAAACGGCCTACCTATTGGTCCAATTCGGGCTGTTCGGTCTGATCCTCGGTGTCATTTACCGTGGAGAAATTCAGACTGACGGTCGTTCAAACCCCGGCGACGATGGCGGGGACGCATAAAATCAGCCGGACGGTCAGTCCCTTCCGTAATTTCGAAACAACAGACCGCCACGTCATCGTCGGCCTGGGCGAGCTACTGTGGGACATGCTGCCCTCGGGTCCCCAGCTCGGCGGCGCCACGGCGAACTTCGCCTACTTCGCGTCGCTTCTGGGTGAGGAGGGCATCGTAGCGAGCCGGGTCGGGTGCGACGACCTGGGAGACAAGGCCGTGGACCGTATCGCCGATCTCGGCCTGTCCACCGACGCGATCCAGCGGGACGAAGTCTATCCCACCGGGACGGTCGACGTTGCCATCGGACCGGACGGGCAGCCCGATTTCACGATCAACGGCGATGTCGCGTGGGAGCACATGGCGTGGACGCCCGGCTGGTCTGCGCTGGCCAAACGGGCGGACGCAGTATGCTTTGGGACGGTGTCCCGTCACCAGGCTGGTTCGATCGGTGCGGTCACGGCGTTCCTCGATGATTTGAGACCCTCCGCTTTACGTATCTTCGACGTGAACCTTAGGCAGGACCGGTATTCCCCGGCCCTGCTGCACGATTCCTTCCAGCGTGTCCACATTGTCAAACTGAACGACGAGGAACTGCGCGCGGTCTGTGCCCTGCTGGACCTAGGGGGTGATGATCTCGAGTCCATGGCGCGACAGCTACGCGAGGTTTACGAGTTGGAAGTCGTCTGCGTCACTCGCGGCGCGGAAGGCAGCCTGCTGGTCACCGCGTCGGAGACCGTGGCCCACCCGGGCGTACCGGTCGACGTGGTGGATACCATCGGCGCCGGCGACGCCTTCACCGCGGTCCTGGCCAGCGGCTACCTGCGCGGCGTGCCGCTTGAACGCGTGAGTGAAGCCGCCAACCGGCTCGGCGCCTGGGTCGCGTCCCAGACCGGCGCCATGCCGGCGGCCGACGAGGCCGTGTGCTCCGGGGTCCGGAATACCCTCCGGGAAGCATAGGGGAACCGTAAAGGAAGTATTAGGGAAACACGGGGAAGCGTAAGGGAAAAGCCGGGTTATTCAGGCAGGTAGTACGTCTCTTCCGCTGGACGCAGGGGGCGGTTGAGCCAGAGGGGCCGGCGCAGTCCGCCCGGACCGGGGGCGGGGCGCGTCTGGGCCAGCCATTCGCGGTACACCTCGAAGGACTTCTCCGTATCCACCATCACGTCCCCGTAGGCGTCCTCCTCGCGGGCCTTTTCGATCCTGACCTTCTGGTGCCAGCAGTGCATGCCGCTCACGGGATCGGGGTGCACGGGGAAGGTGATGTTCTGGTGTACGCCGCCGTCCCGCCAGAAGATGCGGGACGAGTCGCGGTCGGCGCTTTCGTAGGGCCGGATGCCGTCCATCACTTTCATGCGCCACTTGCCCCCGGTTTCTTCCTGAATATCCACCAGGTTGACCGACCAGCGGTTGCCATCCGCGTCCTGCTTGCGCCGCCACCGGCCCAGGTGGTGGGAGCAGGCGACCACGCCGGGCTTCATGGCCTCGGTGACCC
This sequence comes from Gemmatimonadota bacterium, assembly GCA_026702745.1. Taxonomy (NCBI): domain Bacteria; kingdom Pseudomonadati; phylum Gemmatimonadota; species Gemmatimonadota bacterium. The sequence continues at coordinate 19,219 of JAPPBT010000018.1, read as the reverse complement.
AGACGCGGTCTACGAAATGGCCGATCTCGGTGGTCACCCGGACCAGGTCGCCCGTGGTGATGCCCATCCGGTCGGCGTCCTGCTGGTGCATCCACACGGGGTTGCGGTTGGAGATCTCGTTGAGCCACTTGGCGTTGCCCGACCTGGAGTGGATCAGCGTGGGTAACCGGAAAGTGGGCACCAGCGGGAACTCGCCATTGTCACGGTCAAGCTCGTCGGGGTGCACGTGGCTCTTGATGTAGGTCGGAATGGCGTACTCCGGCCAGCCCCAGTCCACCATGGTCTGGGAGTAGAACTCCTGCTTGAGCGAGGGCGTGGGGAAGCCCGCCCGCGGCGTCCCGTCCACCATGACCCCCACGGCCTTGCCGTCGGCGATCAAAGTATCCGTCTCCGGATCGACCCTGGCACCCGATGCCGTCCCGTCATCCAGCTTCTTGAGGTGCTTCGCGTAGGCCGTCTTCTCCACCTCGAAGGCACCGTACTTGCGCATGTAGTCCAGGGTGGACAGGCCCTCTTCCGCGGCGGCTTCGGGCAGCCCGTCCACGTGGTCGAAGATATACTGGTAGTATTCGTCGACGGTGATCTTCTCGCCGGGCCGGTAGGGTGATATGAAATGGTCCCGGATCCCCAGACTGCCGTCGGGATCGATGCGCCAGGACAGTTCGATCCAGAACTCGTCCTCTTCCCACACCTCGCCCGGGTTGGCCTCGTAGGTGAACGTGACCGGATCGCCCATGCGCCGCCGCGCCTCGCGCAATACGGGCTGGCGGAACCCGATCCAGGTGCCCGAGTGGGTCTCGTAGCTGATGATGTCGTGGCGCTCGCTGGCATGGCCCATGGGCAGCACGTAGTCGGCGAAATAGGCCGTCTCGTTCCACGTGGGGGTCAGGGCCGCGTGGAGCCCCACCTTCTCTTCGTCGCGCAGCGCCTCGACCCAGGTGAACCCGTCGGGGTACGTCCACACGGGATTGAACACCCGGGTGAAGTAGACGGCCAGCTTTCCGCGCCCCTCTTTCAGGAAATGGGGCAGGAGAAAGCTCATCTCGTAATGGGAGAGGGGGTATTCCTTCGGGAAATGCAGTTCGTTCCAGAACTTCTGGTCCGGGGGATGGTCGAAGACGTTGGGCTTGAACTTGTTCCACCCGCTCGGTGAGGTCCCGCCCTCCGTGCCGACGCTGCCCGTGAGCACGTTCAGGAAGTGAAGGCACCGCGCCACGGCCCAGCCGCCGGCGTTGCCGCTGCCCGCGCTGCGCCAGTTGTGGGTGGCGAACCGCGACCCCGCCCGGCCGATCTCCCGGGCGATCTCCACGATCTGCGCCGCCGGCACGCCGCTTTCCTGCTCGGCGAACTCGGGGGTGTATTCGCTGTAGACGGCCTTGAGCGCCTCTACGAACCGCTCGAAGGTGCGCGGCGCGTCCGGGTGTTCCTTCTCCAGGTAGGTCTGCCAGTTGACCCAGATCTTCATGAACTTCTCGTCGTAGAGACCGTCCTGCAGGATGACGTTGGCCATGGCCAGCAGCACCGCGGCCTCGCTGCCCGGATAGGTGGGCATCCAGTGGTCCGCCATGCTCGCCGTGTTGGAGAGCCTGGGGTCCATGACGGCGAGCTTCGCGCCCTTCATCATGCCCTCGATGATGCGCTGGGCGTGGGGATTGAAGTAGTGTCCCGATTCCAGGTGGGCGCTGATGAGGAGGATGAACCGCGCGTTGGCGTGGTCCGGCGACGGCCGGTCGAAGAAGTGCCAGAGGGCGTAGCCGAAGCGGGCGCCCGACGAACAAATGTTGGTGTGGCTGTTGTGCCCGTCCACGCCCCAGGCCTTGAGCACCCGGTCGATGTAGCCCTCGGCACCGGGCCGGCCCACGTGATAGGCGATCTCGTTGTTTGCGCCTTGCTGCAGGCGTTCGCGGATCCGGGCGGCGATGTCGTCCAACGCATCGTCCCAGGACACCCGTTCCCACTCGCCGCTGCCCCGGGCACCCGAGCGGCGCACGGGATAGAGGATGCGGTCGGTGTCGCGGATCTGGTTGATGGTCGCCGGGCCCTTGGCGCAGTTCCGTCCCCGGCTGGCCGGGTGGTAGGGATTGCCCTCGAACTTGCGGACCTCCATCGTCTCCTTGTCCACGTAGCTCAGCATGCCGCATCCGGCTTCGCAGTTGAAGCAGGCCGTGGGCACCACCATGTAGCGTTTGGGCTGCTGCCGCGGCCAGTCCTGCGCCTCGTACTCCACCCAGTCGTCCCACTGGTCCGGCGGCGGGTAGTCCGTGAGCGCGCCGCCCTCGGTCAGACTCGGGAGATCCGGTCCGTCCTCTTCGTGCAGGTTGGGGATGAGACCGATCTTTTCGGCCAGCGATTCGATCAAACCCGGTTTATGGCGTATGGACATGTCGAAGTTTCCAGTCTTGATCGTCGGTGATGCGCCGGTTGACGCCGGCTTTGCCTTCTTCGTACCGGCTGATGCGCCTGGCTATGACCGTCGTCGCGTCAGCTCAGCGGGATGTCCTGCGGCGCCCTGACCCATACGTACTCCGTCGCGTAGAGACCGATCAGCACGCCCGCGCCCGCCGCGGCGAGCATCGGACCGCCGCCGATCCAGGCCAGTACGACGGGGGCCAGGTTGCCGACGGCGATACCGAGCACCCAGAAATACCCCCGGTACCTGCCCCGGACGATGGCCTGGACGGCTTTCCGGGCGTCTGCCGTGGGATGGGGCGTCAGCATCTCGGACGCGATCACCAGCAGGTTCAGAACGATGGCGACGATCAACGTGTTCCGCACAAAGGCGGTCCACGCCTCGCCGTGCTGTACGAACAGCAGGACCAGGGCGAACACCGCCGCGCCGGCCAGTACCGCGTGGAGCAGCATGTGCAGGACCAGCGTCGGGCTCTGCCAGAAATCCCGCCCCTTGGCCTGGGCGAAGAGAAAGGCCGTATAGACCGCCGTGACGACCGCCAGCGCGGCCGTGATCCAGCCGATGATTTCGGCCGCCCCGGTTCGTCCGGTCCACATGGCCGCGGCCCAGAGCGTGAGCGCCAGGCCGTAGAGGGTCAGGGCGTAGCCGCCGAGTACGAGCCAGGACTTCCACTGCGGACGGAGCAGCACGTAGAGAAAACGTTTGGGCTGGGTCAGGTCACTGACGAGCAGGATCGTCGTGGCTACGAGAAACGTCAGGGCCACGGTGCAGCCGGCCCAGGCGAGCACGGGATCAATGGCATACCCGAAGACCGAGGCCGCGAAGGGGAGGAGGAAGGCCCCCGCCGAAATGGCCTTGGTCCACACGTAGGCCGCCACGTCGTTGCCCCACAGGACGCCCTTGTCCGGCGCATCGTAGACCCGGCGCGCCGCGGCGTCTTTTCCGGTACCGTTGCCGGTCCGCTCGCTCTGATCTTCTTGGCCGTTCGCCCCGTCCCGTCCGTCCTGTCCCGCGCCGCCAAGCTGCCGGATCATGTCCTCCGGGTCCGCCCTGGCGGTTCTTTCCTCGATATACCGGGCGAAATGGCCGACGCCGTCCGACTGTGAACTCCACATGTAGTTGTCCGACGTCGCGGTTTCCCCGGGCGTCAAAGAGGCCTCGTCGCCGTCGATGTAGTACAGACGGGGCTTCGTGTCCTTCTCGATCTTTCGGACCGTCACCTGTTCCTTCGCGAGCAACTGGGCGATCTCCGTCGATCCATCGTCCATGTCGCCCGAGATGATGGCGTGTTCCGGGCAGACGTTCACGCAGGCGGGTTCGAGACCGATGTCCACACGGTGGGCACAGTAGTTGCACTTGGCCGCCGTGTGGGTGTCCGGATCGATGTACAGGGCGTCATAGGGACAGGCCTGCATGCAACCCTTGCATCCGATGCACCGCCGCGGATCGAAATCGACGATGCCGTCCTTCCGGGTGTACAGCGCCGTCACCGGGCAGATCTCCACGCAGGGGGCGTCCTCGCAGTGGTTGCACCGCATGACGGAGAAATGCCTCGATGTGTTCGGATACGTCCCTTTCTCGATGTACTTCACCCAGGTCCGGTTGACGCCGAGGGGCACCTCGTGCTCGGCCTTGCACGCAACGGTGCAGGCGTGGCACCCGATGCACTTCCTGTTGTCGATGATGAAACCGTATTGCATGGATGCTCCGCAATATATGGCAGTCGGTCTATATGGCAGTCGGTCCGGCGGCTCTGCGACTCGGATCACTGGAGGTCCTGCGGTCCGGTCGCGGCGAGTCAGCCGGAGAGCTTTCCGTACCGGCCGCCGTAGAAAACCAGTGGGCGCCCTTCACCGGCGTCACCCGCCACGATTTCGCCGATGAAGATGTCGTGATCTCCGCCCGGCAGTACATTGGTGACCCGGCAGTCGACGTAGGCGAGCGCTTGTTCGATAACGGGCGAGCCCGTAACCTCGGTCCGGTATTCGATGCCTGAGAAGTCCTTCGGACCGTGCTTTGCGAACCGCACGGACAGCGCTTCGTGTTCTTCGGTCAATATGTTGACGGCGAAGCAGTCGCTGGCCTTGAGGCAGGCGTTCATCTGGGCCTTGACGTCCACCGATACGAGGATGAGCGGGGGATCCAGGGAGAGGGAAGCCACCGCGTTGGCGGTCATGCCCTGCGGCCTGTCCTCGTAGCACGTGGTTACGACGGTCACACCGGTCGCGAAATGCCCCATGATCCGCCGTTGTTCCATTTGATCGAATGCCATTTTACCACGCTTGTCAGGGTGTTTTCCGCGATCGGGCAACTGTCTCCCACTGTGATGCATCGTCCCGACAAAGTCAATGTATTTAAAGATGGCACCGTGTTTCATTCCCGCTGGCGTCTCAGGGCTACAGTCGCATCACCACGAAGGCGGTTACGGGTATCCACCAGGCGCTTTCATCGAATACATTGCGCGCATGGTTGTACCTCGCCTCCAGGGACAACCTCACGCGGTCGCTGACGGTCAGGTTGACCCCCAGGCCGAACACGAACATGAACGAGTGGTCGCTGGTACCGGAGTCCGCGTCTTCACCCGCGGCAGTGCGATCGGATCGGCCCGTGAAGCGATCGGGCCGGCCCTTGGCCCTGACCCATCCCACACCCCCGTGGCCATAGAATCCCACGGGATCCGCGATTCCTTCGATCAACAGACCCGCATTGCCTCCCATCAGCGTTCTGTCGGCATCCGATGCCGACCCCTCATTCGAATGAGAAAACGCCGGGTCTTTGATACCGAAACGGCTGTGATGACCCTCAATCAGCAGGAAGTAACCCTCATCGACGGGTAAGGCCAGGCCACCGTGCAGAAAAGAGCCTACCGAGGCCGTTCCGTCCGCCAGGTCACCGATGGGCATGGCGGGGCCGCCGCCCAGCCTGGCATTCACCTGGCCCTCGGCCAACAACGGCGAAAACACACACGCGATCGCCAGACAAACAACACGCACGTGATGACTCCTTTTCATGCCGCATCAATTTGCATATGCGGATACACCGACAAGAACGGGCCGGCTCCTGTTGAACGGGCCGGCTCCTGTTGAACGGACCGGATCCTGTTGAACGGACCGGATCCTGTTGAACGGACCGGATCCGATTACAGGCTCCTGGAGCAGGTTCTCTGTGAGAGAAGTTACCTGTTTTTGAATTTATGGGAATAAAATCGGCGCCGGCGGGGTCTAATTGGTAGACGGCGGCAACCGACCGGATCGCTTCCCGGCACTTTCGAGATGCGTTAACGGGCCGCGTCGGCCGACCGTCCGTTCGATGCGGACCATAGTGTTCCTGGCCTACGAGGAAAGCGGGATGAGGGAAGACGCCTTGACGGACGAAGCTCTGGTCGACGCCGCCCGCGATGGCAGCGAAGACGCCTTCCGCGCCCTGGTGGAACGATACGAAGGCCGCGTGGCGTCCGTGGTCATCCGCATGCTGGGGAATACGCCCGAAGCTGAGGACGCGGGGCAGGAGACTTTCATCCGGTTCTATCGAGGCTTGCATATCTTCCGCGGTCAGGCGTCGGTCGGCACCTACCTGACCCGGATCGCCATCAACCTGTCGCTCACCGAACTGAAGAAACGACGCCGCCGTTCGATCTTCGTCCCCTTCACACCGCCGGGCAGGGAACAGGACGCACCGGAGCTGGATTTTGCCGATCCGACGGCCAGCGCCGACTACGACGACACGGCCGATCGGATTCAAGATGCGCTGAGCCGGCTGAAGCCCGAATTCCGTTCCGTGATCGTACTCCGGCTGATGGAAGGCTACTCGACGAAAGAAACCGCCGAGATCCTGGGTGTGCCCGTCGGGACGGTACTGTCCCGACTGAGGAGGTCCCAGGAGAAACTGAAACGCATGCTCATTTCCACTAACAGGGAGCTTGTCCATGAAACGGTCTGAACTGGATCTGCTGTACCGGTCGCTGGATGCGTCCCTGACGCCCGGTGAACAAAGCCGCCTGGACGCGGCGCTGCGGCGCGATCCCGGCCTGCGGGATGAATACGAGCGACTGGTCCGGCTGCGCAGCCTGGTCGAGAACCAGGAATCGCCCTCGTTCCGGGCAGATTTCTCCCAACGCGTCATGGAACGCCTGGCGGCGGAACCCGCGGACATGCCGGCGTCGATCCCGGAAGGCGAAACAACGGCCGACTTCGAGGACGCGTTGCCGCTAATGTTCCGAAAAGTGGCGGTGGCCGCTTCGGTCGCTGCTGTCCTGCTGTTGACCTACAACCTGGCCACGTCCGATAGCGTCTCCATCACCACTTCGTTCGGGCTGGCCGGGGAACTGTACCCTGAAGACCTGTACGACGCGCGGATCGCGCTCGAAACGGAGGGCGAACTATGAACATCCACCTGAAGACCGCGGCCATTCTGTTGGCCACGTTGATCATCGGCATGGTCTGCGGCGCGCTGATCCTGGGCGCTTTTGCCCGGGACCGCCTGCAACCGCCGCCCCAGGTGACCCGGGAACGCTTCGTGGAACGGTGGGTCAGGATGGTGCGGCCGGACCCGGTGCAACTGGAAAGGATACGAGAAGTGGTGGGCGAGCATGAACCCGGATTCCGGGAGAATTACATGCGTCATCGGCAGGAAATGCAGGTCCTGGTCGATTCGCTGCACAGGGACCTGGAACCCATCCTGACCGAGGAGCAACTCCAGCGGATCAAGACAATCCGCGAGCGACGTGAACGCATGCGGGAGTTTCGCCGGGAAGGCGATCACGAATCGCGCAGAGACCGCCCCCGTCGGCCTCCCGGACGCAACCGGGCCGGCGAGCGGGACCGGGGGGCACGCCCAGACCCTGACAACTCGGAAAGACTCGGGAGCGACGACCGTACGGAAGAGCGCGGGAGCGACGACCGTGCAGAAGAGCGCGGGAACGGGGGCGGCCAGTGACTCCTCGTTCCGACAGGCCAGGAGTGGGTAGGCCTCCGGTTGAATGTCCGGTCGCCGACCGCCAGGCCCGGGTGAGCGTCCAGCCGCCGGGCATTGTACGGATGTGAAGAAAGTTGGAATATAGCGCACCCGTCGCCCGTCTAATCCAGTAGAGCAGCACGAAGACGATCTCCGGAGATCGCGGTCCTGACATCCGCCAGTCTTACCATGAAGGGAGCGACAAAATGAAAAAGATCATTTCAATCACATTCACAAGCGCTTTGAGTGTCGTCGTACTGGCCTGGGCATTCGATGCGATGGGCCGGATCGGTCCCGAGGTTACTGCAGGGCACGCGGAGAAAGCCGGACACGAGGAAGCTGCAGGGCCCGCGGCGGAAACCGGGCATGAGGAAGCTGACGTACTCGACGGAGTAGCTGAACTCGCAGCGGCTGGCTCGTCCGGCGAGTTCGATGACATCCTGGCCGTCAACCTCGCCGATGACGATGCGGATGATGTGCGTACGCGTCTGTCTCGGAGAGCAATGTCCAGACTCGAACTCACGGATGAGCAGCAGGAAAAGATCAACACGCTGCGTTCCGCCTACACGCGGGAGATGATTCAGCTTCGCGCCGACTCGAGGCTCGCACGGGTCGAACTACGCGAACTGATGAATGAGATCAGTCCGGACATCGACAGGGTGAAGGAACTGGCCGCGGCCGCATCGGCGGCCCAGGGCAGCGTGTTCGAGCGAAGCGCGCTGTTCCGCGCAGAGATCAAGCATGTCCTGACCGCGGAGCAGCAAGAGACCCTGCGTGAGTCCTTCCGCGATCGGCGCGACGGTCGCCGAGAATCCGGGATGCGCTGGCGGCGCGACGGCCGCGAATCGCGCAATCGGCGTTGAGCAAGTGTTGCAAGATAAGGCAATCAGACGAGCGTTTTGTGTTTTGACACAGTTATCGGAGGCGAACACATGCCGCGGAAGGATCCAGGTCCGACCGCGGCATTCGACCTTGGATACCGGCCACGGCGTTTCACCGCGGAGTCTGACCGTGGCCTTCAATTACCACATTTTGTTCTTTTAAAAAGGAGTCGTAACATGAGATACCGTTTTCACCTGGCCGTACTCGGACTGATCATGACCGCGTTTATCGCCAACGACGTGGCCGCGCAGCGCGGTGGTTTCGGCCGCGGGGGTGGCCGGGGCCAGAACAACGAAATGATGGAACGCGTGCGGGCGGTAAGCACCTTCCCCGTCGACCGGATCTGGCACGTGTTGAGCATCCGGATGGACACCACCGACCAGCAGGTGCTGCAATTGCGCGCGGTCGTTAAGGAAGCCTCGTCTCAGAAGGTCGCGTTGGTGGAACAGGCTACGAAAACCGAGGACTGGAACTGGCTGCGCGAACAACTGGAAGCAAACGAAAAGCAGTTCATGGAGAACCTGAAGGGTATGCTCTCCACCGACGAGATAAAGACGCTTGAGCAACTGGTGGAGGAAGCTTCACGCCTGGTGCCGGGCATGCAAGGCAGGTCCAGGCGTTGAAGGAGCAGGCATAACTGGGCGCGCCTGGGCTCTTCCAGGCTCGCCCGGATCCGCCCGGATCCGCCCGGCCGCGCCCGATCCCGCCTGGTCCCGCCCGGTCCCACCTATCCCGACCACAGTTCCATCTTCTCCTCATCCAATTCCATGCCCAGCCCCGGACCTTCGAAAGGAGCGAGTTCACCTCCCGCGAGGGTGAAGGGGTTGGCGCATACATCGTCCTGAAGCAAGCCGGGTCCCACCAGGTCGGAGGGCACACTGACGTTCGCCGATGCAACGGCGAGATGCACCGACGCCGCGGTACCGGGTCCCAGTTCGATGGTGCTGCCGAGCAGGGCGGGCATGCCCGCGGTCTCCGCGGCGTGGAGCAGACGCCCCGCGCGGCGTAATCCACCTGCCTGACAGGGGACGACGTTGACGATGTCCACGGCGCGGTGGCGGATCAGGGCCGTAAGGAAGACGTCCCCGAGATCGGCGACGTGTTCGATGATGGGAATGGGGGAACGGCCGCGGACACTCGCCAGCGCTTCGGCAATGCCCTCCGCATCCTCTTCGATCCGGGCGGGATCCTCCCGCGACATGGGCCGTGAGAGCGCGCGAATCGGCGTCTCGCACGCGTCGGCCCCGGCCTCGTCCATGTCGCGCAGCCCGGACAGAGCCTCCTCTTCCTCCCAGAATCCGCTGGCATCCACCTTGATATAGGCTTCGGGGCCCGCGATCCTGCGAGTGATTCTCACCCGCTCCAGATCCCGTTCGTGGTCCTCGCCCACCTTGAGCTTGAAGGCCTTCAAGCCCGATCCCACCTGGTCGGCGACTTCTCGCTCAAGAGCCTGCAGTTCGTCCTCGAGCGTGGCGTCGCCGCGCAGATAAGCCACCCAGGAAACGGTTGCGGCGTACCGGCAGCGGCCGCCCAGTAGTTCGTACAGCGGAAGGCCGTGCGCCTTGCCAACCAGGTCGAGCAACGCGCCTTCGACGCCGAAGAGTATCAATTGCCGGAGTTCGGGGTACCAGTTACCGGGAAGCGCTTCATCAGCCCGGTCATAGAGTTCGCGCCACGCGCGCACGTCGCCGCCAGCCAGCACGTCACCGCCGGCCAATAGGCCATCGTCGATCAGCACGGCGGACAGCAGGTCCCGCAGCGCCGCGGGTGAAGGGGCGTCCATCCGCGGCGCGATATCGGAGACCTCGCCGATGCCGGTCAGGCCGTCCGGCGTCATCAGTTCGATGATCTGGTAGGTGGACCGACCGTGATCGATGGTGGCCTTCAGTAACTTGGGGTCCGCGCAGTAGGTGTCGTAGATGCGCGGTACGGCCACCTGGCGCACGCGGACGTCGGAGATTCGCATTTCGATATATTACCGCCGTCGAGTTCCGGGGTCAATGGCATCTTCGTTCGTCGTTCGCGCGGTTTCCCCTGTCGGTAACAGGAAGCATCCCTGCTGGTCACGTACGTGAATCGCCTGGACCGCCCGGACCGCCTGGACCGCCTGGACCGGCTGGACCGGCTGGACCGCCCGGACCGCCTCCACCGCCCGGACCGCCTGGACCGCCTGGACCGCCTGCACCGGCTGGACCGTCCCGATCACCGGTTACGTACCGGTTTGCAACTTGCCTGAAAGGTACATAGTCTATATCTTTAAAGAGCCAGAATCCGTACACACAACCCGACTACACAGGGGAAGTACCTCATGTCACGATATATGAAACTGGTCTTGATGACCGGCTTGATCGCGCTGATGGGTGGTTTTTTGCAGTCCGGACCGGGTGCTGAGCGTTCGGTGGCGACCGACCGCTTGCGCTCGGTCGATGACGCGGCGCGGATCACAGGCAGCGCGGCGAGCACGGAAAATACGGAAAGAACGATCCGGGAGATCACCGGACTGTTCGGTCCATTCGGTCCGGAGGAAGCCTACGCCCGCCGCGGTTTCGGCGGTTTCCGGAGTTCGCGTTCCCTCTGGAATCGCCGCAGTTCCTTTGGCCGCCGCAGCCCCTTCGCCCGGAGAAGCACGCCCGCCGCGACACTTCAGACGCCGGCGCGCACGACGGCCGGGCAGCCCTCGGCCACCGCGGCCCGATCGACCCGGGCAGGCGCCGCAACCGCCGGTAGGGCCACGGCGCGGTCTTCGGTCATGGGCCGGCGGGTCCAGAGCGAGACGGCGCGCCGGTCGCTGGCCACGCACCAGTCCAGGCAGGCCGGTTTCGCCCAGTCGTCCAACTCGGCGGCCAATACGAGCAGCTACCGCGACAACGGCCTCTATAATCGGGGCTCGCAGAACCGCACATCCTATGACAACTACTACGCAGGCCGAGACAGTTACTACGGGGGCATGGGCTGGAGGACGCCGGGATACGCCTTCATGTCCTATCCCAGTTTCGGCATGTGGGACGCCCTGTTCATGTGGTCCATGCTGGACATGATGAGCAGCCGCCGTCACTACGCGGTAGCCCATCACCATGCCAATGACCCGGGATACCAGGAATGGCGCAGCGAGGCCGAGCGCCTGGCCGAGGATAACACTGAACTGCGCGCGAAGCTGGATGAGCTGGACCGGCAGGTCGCCACGCTGGAAGGCACGCCGAGAGATCCCGAATACCTGCCGCCCGGCGTCACCCCGGCGATCGCCCTGGCCGCCGAAGTCGTGGCCACCGCCGATCCGAACCAACCCCGCATCACGGTGAATACGGGGGTGGCGAACGGCAATTACCACCGATTCGGTCAGATCCTGCAGTCCCACCTGCCGGATTTCGACGTGATGCTCGAAACGACGGCGGGTTCGGAGGAGAACCTCAACAACCTTGTCCGGAACCAGGTCGACGCGATCCTCGTGCAAAGCGACATCCTGAACTCCTACCTGCGCAAGAATCCTGACGCGGAAGACCAGCTGGTCGGACTGCAGTCGACCCTGTACACCGAGTACGTACAGCTGATCGTCAACGAGGACGGCGGCATCGCGAGCGTGTCCGACCTCGAGCCGAACACCCACATCGTGTACGTAGGCCCCCGGGGTTCGGGGACGCACCGGGCCTGGGAGGGCTTCGTCCTGCAGGATCCGAGGTACGGGGAATTCAACACGCGGTTCGCCAGCTATGAGGAAGCGCTGAGCCAGGTCGCGGAGAACGCCAACGCGGTCATGCTGTTCGTCGCCGGCCTCAACTCGGAACTGCTCAAGGAGGCGGACCGGCAGCATGGACTGCAGCTGAGCATGGTCGCCGTGGACGAGCACTATTTCAGCACGGCCGTGGACCAGTTCGGCAACACGATCTACGAGGTGGCGACGATCCCCCACGAGACCTATCCCGAGCTGCAGGAAGGCTGGCTCTTCGGCTATTTCGACAGCAGCGTGGAGACGCTTACGGTGGACGCCATCCTGATCCTGTCCAAGCAGTGGGTGGATACCTACGGCAGCAAGCCGATGACCCTCTTCGAGGACGCCCTGTGGCGGTCCATCGACGACATCAAACCCATCGTGGGCGAGGAGTAGCGTTAAGGCCCGATGAGCTTTCACATCATTCGTTCCGTAGCGAAGAAGCAGGCGAAAGAGGCGGCAGGTTTCTTTCGGAAGAAACCGGTGCGGGTCGACCAGAAACTGCCCCTGGGCATCGCCATCGACCGGCTGATCGACATCGATGCCGTCGCGTCGTCCACTTTTGTCGGCCTCGTCCATTTCAACTTTCCCTCCTTTCCCCTGGCCATCGAGGCGATCGGCAAGATCGACCTCGGCGAAGGGGCCATGGCCTATCGGTGCTATCTCCAGGGGACCTCGGCGTTTATCCAGGTGGTATCGGACCACGGGGAGCCCGTGGAATGCCGCCTGTACGTGCTCGATCGGGATCTGTATCCCCATTCCGAGGAAGTCTGGGAACAGTGGCTGAACGGCACGGACGGCATCATCGGATCCCCCGAAGTGCTGCACGGCGACGGAGAGGAACGAAGCTACCAGCGGGAATGGATGGACGGCGACGGACAGTCGGCTCCGATACAGGTCGACGAGCGGATTATCCGCGACGCGTACGGAGAGCAGGTCTTCGAGGAAACCCAGCAGGCCATGTCCTACTTCCGGGTAGCGAGCGGAGATCCCCACAACCCGGAAGACCCCGAGCGCGTGGATGAATTCCTGTTGATCAGCGCGGGCGACGGCGTTATAGAACTGTACCTGGGCGTGGCACTGATGCTTGAGGAAGTCACGGTTATTTAAACGCGAAAGGATGAAAAGATGATCTGGAAGTTTCTCTCCCGCGTCGGCAAGAAACAGGCCGGCAACGCCCTGGAGTCCTTTACCCAGGCCGTGGTGGCCTTCGACCCGGAAACCGCCTCCGAAGCGCAGATCTCCCTCATGGAAGAGGAGCTCGACAAGCTCGGGAAGCGGGTCGGCAAGGCCGAGATGGACGTGAAGAAGGACCATGAAGAGACGCAGGCGCTGTTGACCCAGTACGACCGGTACCTGGCCGCCGCCGAACGGATCGAAGGCCAGCTCGAAGGGGCGGACGAGGGCCAGCGGCCCAAGCTTGAGGAGAGCCTGGAAAAGCTGGTCGCGGAACTGGAGCGTCTGAACCCGGAAATCGAGCGGGAGCGCCAGGAGGACCAGGAAGCGGAGGCCTTTGCGACCGAGCTGCGCCAGGCCTACGATGTGGCGGCGGAGAAGCTCAAGAAGGCGCAGGTTCAGCTGAAACAGGCCCAGCGCCGCATGGAGCAGGCCCGGATGAAAAAGGAGCGGGCCCTCGAACGCGCCGAAGGCGTGCGGCAGGCCTCGGGGCTGAGCAGTTCAATGGGCGGACTCGACACGGCCCTCAACGCCATGGACAAGGAGACGGAGAAGGCTGAGACGACCTCCCGTGCCGCAGAACTGAAGATCGGCGCCTTCGGGCAGACCGAAATCACCGATGATCCCAACATCGCGGCGGCCCTGGAAGCGGCCGAGAAACCCGCGCTGACCGCATCCTCGACGAGGGACCGGCTGGCGGCCCTGCGCTCCAGGAAGTCCTGAGACCGTAACAGGTCAATAATTCAAAGGCTCACCCGATGCGAGAAGCGGACGGTGGGCCTTTCTCTTTAGATATGCCTTAGATAAGCATTAGATGTGCCCACCGCAATCACCCAGGAGGCATACCATGCCGGGATTCCTGTCCTCCCTCCTTGCCGCCGTACACCGTTTCGGTCCCTACGTGCTGGCCGTCAACATGATCCTCTATTTCATCGAGTTGCAATATACCCAGACACGCAGCAGCCTGGACGCCGGCGCCTGGGCGGGGTTCATCTGGTTCGAGCGAATCATCGCCGGGTTCTTTACCCTGGAATACGCGCTGCGCATCAAGCTGGCGCCGCACAAAGGGAAGTACCTGCGCAGCGGGCTCGGGTTGATCGACCTGGTCAGCATCCTGCCGTTCTGGATCGGATTCTATCCCGGTCTCACCCAGGAGCAACTCGGCCTGGTGCGCGGCGCGCGGACGCTCCGGTTGCTCAAGATGTTCCGGTACAGCCCCAAGCTTGCGGAGTTCGCCCGGTCCATGTACACCAATCGCGTCCGCGTCATCCCCATCTTCCTCATCACCATCATGTACCTGATGATCAGTTCCACCGTGATCTACGAGGTGGAACGCCGCGCCCAGCCGGAGGTATTCAACGTCTACGGCGACAGCATCTGGTGGGCCGTGGTGACCTCCACCACGGTGGGGTACGGGGACAAGTACCCGGTCACTCCGCTGGGACAGGGAGCTACCGTCCTGATGATGATGGTGGGCATCGGAATCGTGGGCATGATCTTCGGGTTTTTCGCGGACAGCTTCCACGACTCCCGGCAACCACTGGAACCTACGTTAATGGAGGCGTACTGCCGGGGTGTTCACGAGGAGGGGGTGGAGGGCCGCACGGTGCAGGCCCTGCGGGAGACCCACCGCAGCAACCCGCAATTCCTGATCTTCGCCGATACGGTGGACCGGTATATCGACTCGGCCGAGGGAACGAACTAAGCGGAAGAAACGAACTGGGCGGAAGGCGCGAACTAAAGGGATGAGGTCTCTTCGGACTCGTTCTCGATCTCGGGGACGAGATCCGGCTCGAACGTCCCGATGGACTCCTTGAGGGAAATCAGCCTGCGGAGTCGTCTCCGGTCCTTGGGCGTGAAACGATCCGTGTAGGCGTCGTAGATGGGCTGCTCGGGCGCCCCGTCGATTCGAGTGACGATCACGTAAAAGTAGAGGTTCTCCACGTCCGCTGGAGCCTTCTTCCAGACGGGCGACAGCAAGGCGAAGTTCCAGACGGCCCGCTCATCCGGTCCCAGATCCTTGCCTTCCGTGAGCCGGATATTGTAGTTGAAGTCGTCATCCAGGATCCACTTCCGGGGTTCGTTTCTCATGAGCGATCCGCGGAAGTACACCTTGGAGATCCGGTGATCCGTCCGGTTATGAATGGAGAGTTTCACGACGGACTGGCCCCGCTGCACGTAGTACTCGACCCCGCGCACCCTCACGTCCTTGAGACTTTCCATGGCGGAGTCCGTGTTCTCCTGCTTCTCCTCGAGGGCCTCGATAGCCTTGTTCACCCGTTCGTTCCACTCCGCGAAGATGTCCGTCGCGTCCATGCCGTCCAGCCGGCCGCGGATCCGGTTCTGTATGGCGTCTGACGCGTTCAGCGAGCTGATCACGTTGTCGCTGTAGAGGTACTCGAAGGCATCCAGCACGTCGTCGAGTCTTGCCTGGTCGTCCTCAGCCAGGGCGGCCTTGACTTCGGTAATGGATGCGTCGAAAGTCTCGACGTCCGTGCCATCTATGGTCGGACCGGACTTGCAAGCCATCGCGACCAGCGCGAGACCCGCGGCAATCAGACTCAGGCGCGCCATTGTTCGTCTCCTGCCCGTTCGTCTCCTGCCGAATACGCTGAAGAATGCTCTTCGCTCATGTAAATACTATCCGGTTTGTGCTGGATGTACAAGGTTAAACGTCCCTGGCGGTACGCAGTTCCTCCGCAGGCTTGCGCCCCACGAAATCGTGCAGTTCACGCCGGGAGAGGACGGACGTGGCCGGTTTCTGCACGATGACGGCCGCCGCGTCGTTGGCGAGCCCCCCCGCTTCCTCGAGGGAAAGTCCCAGCGTCGCGCCAATGGCGAGTACCGCCCGTACCGTGTCGCCGCAGCCGACCTTGTCCACGGGTACTACCCGGTGTCCGGGCGCGTGGAAGAACCCGTCCGTGCCCACGCCGCAGAGTCCGTGCTCGCCGAGTGTGACCACCGTGTGCCGGCAGCCCAGCGCGTCGTGCAGACGCCGGCAGTCGGATTCCAGACGGTCCAGGGAAAACCCGCCGATGAGCTCGGCAGCCTCGGCGGCGTTCGGCGCGATGATGTCCACGCCGGAGAAGATTGCCCGGTTGCCCGGCTTGAAATCGACCACGACCGGGATTTCGTGGAGGCGGCATTCGCGGATGATCTGGCCGGCGTTCTCTGCGGTAAAGACGCCCTTGTCGTAGTCGCTCAGGACCACCACGTCGGTTTCCGGTAGCGCGCGAAGGACTTCCTTCACCAGCGCGGCCGATATCCTGTCGTTCACCCGGTCGGTGCACTCGGAATCGCGACGCAGCAGGTAGTCGTCATCCAGGTACAGCCGGACCTTGGTCGTGGTGGGCCGGTCGCCGTCCCGGATCAGGCCGTGGTGGATGGATAGTCCGTCAGCCAGCTCCCTTATCTTGTAGTAATGTTCGTCGTCGCCCGTCACGCCCACAAGGGTGGTGCGCACGTCCAGGGAAGCCAGGTTGGCGGCCACGTTGCCCGCACCGCCCAGCACCTTGATCGTTTCCTGTGCCTGATAGGCCCGCTTTCCTTCCTTCTCCGAATCGATGGGCTTGCTGGCCCGCGTCCGGCAGAACTCGTAGACATCGAGCATGACGTCGCCGACGACGAGGGCGCGCAGTTCCGGGAGATGATCGATGAGCTCGAGCGCACTTCCGGGTTTACTGTCCGGTCCGCTGTTCATGGGTTTTCCATTTCGACGCCCTTCATCGACGCGATGCGTGCGATGAGGCCGGCCTGGTCGAGGATGGCGTATCCGGCGCGCCGGGCCAGCGCGTGGTCGTCCGGTCCGATGTATCCCCAGGAAGCAAGCATCAGTTCGAGCAGAGGCTCACCGGCGTTACCGGGCTCACCGGCGTTGAAATGGGCGTCGAGTTCCTCCAGGTTGCCGATGGAATCGTCGACGAATCCGTACCGCTCCCGGCCGAACCGCGCCTGGATCGCCTCCAGGTTCTCGATCTTGGTGGTCCCGTGATCGCCTGCGTACACGTTTTCCGGCCGGACGGCCAGGCCGAAGTGGTGGCACAGGGTCACGGTAGCCTCCCGGTTTTTATTGGTCAGGATCACGATCCCTTCGGCGTCCACCCCATTCAATTCGTCCCAGACCGGTTGGTAGACCGTGTTGAGCGACGGCCACCGCACGGGATCGTGGGCGACAAAACGCTTTCGGGCCGCGAAGAACTGGACCGTGCGCTCCTTCAGGGGAATGTCCGACGAACCGCGGATCGCACGGTACTCCGCAGGATCCAGCCGGTGATTACCGGGCAGGCCGGCGTTCTCCACGCACCAGGCCATCAGGTTGATCGCGTCGCCGGCCGGCTGGACGTGGTACCGGTTGGTCACGAAGAGCGTCGCCGCGTTGCCGGGAAGATCGTCCGGAGATGTGGCCAGTCCCCCGGTGACCGCATTGTAGGCCGTGATCGACATCTCCACGACGGAGTTCAGCAAGACCCCGTCGAAATCGAATATGAGCATGGAACCTTTTTCGGGGGTCTGTAGACGCGTCACGGCCGCTGCACCCCCTGGGTTTCGACGTAGAGGGCGTACAGGGACTGGCTGGCGGCCATGAACAGGCGGTTCTTCTTCACCCCGCCGAAACACAGGTTGGCACAAGGCTCGGGCAGGTGGATCATGCCCAGTCGCTCGCCTTCCGGGGAGAAGCAGACTACGCCGTTCGTGTCCGGTCCGCCCCAGCCGGAGGCGGCCCACAGGTTGCCGTCCACGTCGGTCCGTATGCCGTCGGAGGAGGCCGGTTTCATGTCGGTGAATACGTGGGAGCTTGTGGCGCGGGCACCCTCAATGTCCAGCACCCGGATGTGGGCGGGTCCGTCGGGGTCGTGGAAAGCACCTGTATCTACAACGTATAGACGTGATTCGTCGGGCGAGAAGCAGAGCCCGTTGGGACGCACGAAGTCGTCGGCGATGACGGTCGCGCCGCCCGTGACCGGGTCAAGCCGATACACCCGGGTGGGCAGTTCGAATTCGGCCCTGTGCCCTTCGTAGTTCATCAGGATGCCGTACCCCGGGTCGGTGAACCAGATCGAGCCGTCTGAGTGTACCACCACGTCGTTCGGCGCGTTGAGTGGCTTGCCGTCGAACCGGTCGATCAGCACGGTGATCGTCCCGTCGTGTTCCGTGCGCGTCACCCGCCGGGTGTCGTGCTCGCAGGAGACCAGCCTCCCCTCGCGGTCCCGCGTGTTGCCATTGGTGTTGTTGGAAGGCTTGCGAAAGACGGTCACCGCACCGGTCTCTTCGTCCCAACGCAGCATACGGTTGTTGGGGATGTCGCTCCATACCAGGCAACGGGCGTCGCCGATCCAGACGGGGCCTTCCGACCACCGCGTCCCGGTGAACAGCCGCTCGATCCCGGCGGTGTGCAGCACGTAGGGCCTGAAGCGGTCGTCGATCGTTTCGACATTGGGGTCGGGATAGCTCACGAGACCCCGGTCCCAGTCCCTGCCTTGGTCGTTCATACCCGCTCCGTGTTGAGGCGTGACGCATACCGTCCGTAGACAGGCCGCGAAGTTTTTGCCGGCACCGCACACCGACGCACAAGTCCGGTTACCACATCGAATCCGCCTGTCTGGCCGGCATCAATGCAACGGCTCAAGATATGTCGCAGACGGCCTGCGGGCAAGTGAGAAATGGGCTGGCGTCTATGTCTCGGACGGCCCGTGGACAAGCGAGAAACAGGCTGGCGTCACGTCCCTCGGGTGTCCCCGTAGAGGTCGATATGTACCCGCGGACAGTACCGGAAGCCACGGGATTTGCAGGCCTCGGCGACCCACGCACCTCTGCTGCTCAAATCATCGGCCGTCCGTCCCTGGGGCATGAGGAGCACCCGGTTGCGGTCCACGTCGTCCAGGTCCGCGAGGAACGACTCGATCTCGTCCAGGTCTTCCTGGCGGTCGACCACGAATTTCAACTGGTACGGGTAGGCCGACATGAACTGGCCGAGGACGGGCAGGTTGATCCGCAGTTTCTCGTGGTTCGCTGCGTATTTTCCGTTCTCCTCATTCCAGGGCGTGGAATTGGACAGCTTGGGACTGAGAGAGGCCAGGTCGCAACGCAGGTCA